>JAQBHE010000482.1:0-8702 GCA_032128015.1 Holophagae bacterium | reverse complement strand
CGTTGTGCTTCACCTGGCGCCATTCGTTGGGATCTGCTTTGCGCAAGAGCTTCCAGAAGAAGCGTTTCTCCTTGCCCGGCAGGTTCTCGGTCGCCTCCTCGGCCGATTCGATCACGGTTTTGATCAGCGTCTTATCTGTCGCGATCGCCTCGAGGGGGAGCGCCGCCTCGGTCTGGAGCCAACCGTCGAAGCCGTGTTTCGTCGGGTTGAGCCCAAGCTTCCTCAAGAAACGCCAGCCGGGTCGGTGATGGCAGTTCTCGACTCGCTGGAAATACTTGCGCATGTTCTTGGCCGACCACGAGCTGTCGCCGGTCAGCGTTTCGAGGTAGTCCCAGTCGGCGTTGTGCGGATACACCGTGATCATCGCGTTGTGCGCCGTGCACCCGCCGAGGCTCCCGGCGCGTGGGTAGAGCACGCCCTCGGCCTTGCGATTGGGACCCACCGCCAGATCGGGGGCCGTTCCCGGCAGGCCGATGTCGGGGTCCTTCGGCCCTTCCTTGATCTGGCTCCAGTCCTTGCTGTACTTCGGATCGCGCTCCCGCTGCGCCTGGTCGGAGTAGTGGTCGATGAAGAAATCCCACTTCATCGCGTTGTTCTCCGACGCAATCGCGTGGAAGACCGGCACGTTGTAGTCGTCCGGCAAGCGCTTGCCGTCAGGGTCGACCGCGTCGCCGCCCTGCAGGTGTACCGGATCGCCGCCCGCCTCGAGTAGGAGCACTCGCTTGCCCGCTTCCGCCAGGCGCGCCGCTACCGTACCGCCGCCAGCCCCGGAGCCCACGACGATGTAGTCGTATTCTTGTTCCGTTCCTTTTGCCATGTTCGCTCCTCTTCTTGCCGTCAAGTTCTGCCAGATCTGTTTGGATTCAGGCCCAAGCGAGAGCTAGATCCTTGCGTTGGCGACCGCAGGCCGACGGCGCTACGACCGCCGTGAGGTGAAGGGCGTCAGCGAAGCCGAAGGCGGAGTCTGACGCCCGAACCTCGCTAGAAGGTCTTCACGAATTCGATCAGAGCCGATTTGTCGTCGTTGGAGAGTCCCGGCTCGTCCTCGCTGTCGGGCAAGTACTCTGTGCCGAAGTAGTGACCTCGGTTGACCACGTAGTCGCGGCACTTGCTGGCTTTGAGGAGTGGATCGAGCAGGTTGGAGAAGACCTCGTTTGCTTCCTCGTCGGTGGCGTTCGCCGGCAAGGCCTTCAGATCACGCTTGATTGTGATCAGGAGCTTCGCCAGGTCGATCTTCTCGGCCGTGGTGATGCCCTCGAGCTTGATATTCGAGAGGAGGCTCACCGGCGTGCCCTTGGGAATCGGCCCGAGATTGATGCCACCTTCGCCGAAGAGGTTCGGCAAGAAGCGGCTCAAGAAGCCAACCTGAGCTTGCAGAAAGCCTGGCAGGAAGCCCGAGGAAACCTTCAGGTAGCTCGTAGCCGTCGTGCCGTCGATGGTGCTTGGGATCGTCTTGCCCGAAGCGGTGACGAACCGGCGCTGGGCCTTCGCGCCGCAGTTTGTGTTGTACGGGTCATCGCAGCGCTCCTCCGGCCACAGCAGCTGTCGGATGCTGTTGTCGAACGAGCTCATCCGGCCGTCGACGGTGCCGTTCTCATCGAACTGGCCCAGCGAGTTGTTGAGCAGGAAGGGCGCCGTCGACCAGGTGCTGATGAGTGAAGGCGGCCGGGTCCAGCCGAGACCGTTGCCCGGCATCTCGTATTCCGACGGCTCGCCGGTGTACGGGTTGTGGACGAGGACCTTGCCGACCGACGGCAGGCTCTTGTACGAGCTCGAAGAGAAGTTGTCCCAGATGTTGCCGGCGATTGCGTTGGTGGCCAGCGGGCTGCAGGCGTTGGTCTCGAGCAGGGTCACCGGTACGCGGAGCTCGGTCGAGAGGTAGTTGCTGGTGAGAAAATCGTCCGCCAGGGCGATCGTCTTCATTCCGTCCTTGAACTCGTCGGTCTTCGTCCACTGCCAGTAGTTGTCCCAGCAGGTGAGGTAGTTCGGGCCGACGCAGCCGCGGTCGGGGAAGAAGTCGCTGAAGGCCTTCTCGGGCAGCTTGCTCGAATGGCAGCGGGCGCAGCGTTCGGCGAAGACCTCCTTGCCGCGGGTGAGCTGCGCGGTGGAAGCAGTCAGATACTGCTCGCCGCCTATCGCGTTGGCCAGCTTGTCGGGCTGGGCGGTGGCGAGGAAGAAGAGCGCCGTATTGATCGTCTGCTGCTCGTTGGCTTGCCAGTAGGCGGAGTTCTTGTCGAGAGCGGCAATCGGGATCGGCGTGATGTCGGTGCCGCCGACGAGCGGGACGAAGTGGAGGAGCCACTCTTCGCTGAACAGACCGATGTTGATGTAGACGCGGTTCAGGGCCCCCAACACACCCACCGAGTCAGAGCCGTCCTTCAACACCCGCGGAGTGAGGACGGAGTTGCCCTCGTAGAAGCTCATTAGCGCGCTGTCGTGCGGCACTGGCGGCGAGTAGTCCTTGAACTGCTTGTTGAGGCGCTCACCGCCTTGGAGCTCTTCCTTGCCCCACTTCGCGGCGATCGTTACGCGTGCGCCAAGGTCGTAGACGGCGTTCATGGTTCGAGGGTTGTTGATCTGGTCGGAGGAGACCAGCGAGGTGTCGAGCGCACCGGGGCGCGAGGTGTGGAAGAGCTGGTAGATGAAGTTCGTCTCGTCGACGTCCCACTGGAAGATCCGGTCGATCCAGAAGTATTGGGCGCCTGGATTGGAGGTCAGATCTCCCCACTTCGGGTTCGCCGGATCCCAGTTGATGGTGGGATTGGGGCCGACATGGCAGAAGCCGCATGCCATGCCTACGCGGTAGGGCTTCACCAGGTCCTTGTTGTTGTAGTAGCTCTCTTGGGTGTAGTACTTCACGGGATCCCAGGCCTTCTCGGCCTTGGCGTCGAAGGCCGGATTGGGGAAGAGCCGCAGGCCGACGATCCCCGACGCGTATCCGTAGTAGGAGCCCACCGGGAACTTCTCGCCGTTCGCACCGATCTTGCCGCGAGCGCCGATCTCGACGCCGGGGTACTTCGCCTCGTCCTCGAAGGGATCCGGCGGGCAGTCGGGGCCCTCGACGCGCTCGTCCAACCACAGGCCGAAGCGGTCGGCACGCGGCCCCTCGCCCTTCTTGAAACAGGGCTCGTTGACCAAGCCCAACCACGTCCAGCGAGTGTCACGGCTGAAGTCCAGGGTGGGATAGTTGGAAAGGGTCTTCACCAGGTCGAGATTGCCGAAGCTCGTCCGCGACAGCTCGTCCCAGAGTCGATCGTTGCCGGCCGACCAGATGTTCCAGTTGTTGCGGCCGATGGCGACCGCTTTGACCGCCTGCTCGGCGGTGATGCCAGGCCAGTAGGGCTCGAGACGCTGGCGTACCAGTTCGGGATCGTTGGTAACGCCGTAGTCCATGTCGTGGAGATAGTCGTCGTCGGAGCCCGGCAAGGAGTCGGCGGTCCGGCCGGCCACCATGGCCTCGTCTTGGACCTCGCCCGCCTTCGGTTTCTCGGCTTCCCTCCGGCGGCCCACCAGGAAGACCACGATCAGAGCGAGAACGAGGATCGATACCAAGATGATGAGTTTCTTCTTCATGGCGTGCTTTCGCCTCCTTTGGCAATTGCTCGATTCAGCGGGTCATGTCCGTACCGGCGGTGGCGCCGTCGCGTGGAATGCGCTGCTTGGGTGGCTGTTCGAAGGACTGTGCGGATGAATGGAAGTTACCATCGACCGACTCGGTCGAGCCCCGAGTCCGCGGGCGCGGACCAGGCCCGCGTGCACGGACACTGGTGATGAAGGGGGTTCATGCAGAAACCTGGCGAGGGCGCTCAGGCGTCTAGTCTGGAGGGAAGCCGCAGGTCTCGAGCGCTCCGAATCGTTCTCGCGGAACGTCGCCGGAGGCGAGTTTGCTGCAAAAGGACCGGAGCGGGTCAAAGCGCCAGTCATCCTCCCGAAGCCAGTCGGGGCGGCGCCGAGCTGGCTTGCGCGCGGATGTTGCGGCTTCTGAGATTCCGTCACGTTCGCAAACCAGGACTAGGCCGCAACGATCAACGGCCTCACTTCGTTCGAGTAGTGGTGGTGAGCATACAGGAGATCGTCTTCATGGGGAAGACCCCGCTTTGGCGATGGCGGGTGAATCTGACGCCAGGAGGTCGACGACGTCTGCGAAAGTCGATGTTTTGTCTCGACAGATCTGAGGCGAATGGAGCTTGTGGGTGATGATCTCGATGTCCAGAAGAAGGCAAAGAGCAAAGGCGCCTCGATCCGGGATGTCTACTGGACTTCGGGAGCCCACGACGGCGTCCTGATCCTCGACGCTCCGGACGACGCCACCGCTGCCGCGCTGTTTCTGTCCCTGGCGCAGCAAGGCAACGTCCGCACTCGAACCCTTCGCGCCTTCGACCGCAAGGAGATCCGATCGGTGCTCGAAGCGATCGACTGAGGCCATCGACTGGGATTTTCGACTGGGACCAGCGCGATCCGCACATCGCGCCCGGTTTCGAATCGGCCGGCTAGGTCGCCGAGATGCCGACGTAACCGGCCGAGATCGGGGCTCGCGTGCTCAGGGAGCCGTTTTCACGGCTCGCCGGGGCCTTCGTTCTCGGCGCTGCGCTCGATCCTGAGCTCCAGAGTCTGGCCCGATTGCCGCCACTCGCCTTCGACGGTGCTTCGGTCATCGCTCAGGTTCCCGGTGTAGACCGCGCGGAGAGCGGAGATCTCGAAGCGCACCGTGGAGCCATCGACGGTGAGGTTCTCGACGGGGATCCCGACCGCTCCCTGTGCGGGACTATCCAGGGTCACTGTGACTCTTTCCTCAGCGGACACGGTGACGTGAAAGACCAGCGGTAGCGAAACCTCGCCGACATGGAGGTCCCCGTGCCAGCGACCGGCCATCGCGGCCGCGCCCGCGGGCTGCGCTGCAGCCTGGGCCTGAGTGGGGGAGGGCACAGTAACCACGAGCCCGAGGAGAACGACGAGGCAGAGATCGCGAAGCGACGGGCTGGGTGCTGCAATACGAGCGGCAACACGAGCGGCAACACGAGCGGCAACACGGGCGGCAACACGAGCGGCAACACGGGCGGCGGAGAAGAGGCGGCTTGCTGAGATCATGACGAGGTCTCCTTGTTGTCGACGAAGATTTGTTCGATTGCCTGTCCGAACAATCGGGCGATCCGGAAGGCCAGGGGAAGGCTGGGGTCGTACTTGCCGGTCTCGATGGCGTTGACGGTCTGCCGGGACACCTCGAGCTCGCTTGCCAATCGCGCCTGCGTCCAGTCGCGTTCGGCGCGCAAGACCTTGAGGCGGTTCTTCATCGGTACTTCCTCTCACCGACCAGAACGCCGATCACGTAGAGAAACGGCATGACCGCCACGAGCTCGATCCCAGCGGGTGACGCGCCGAGTTGCTCGAACAGCGAGTATCCGCACAGCACGAAGAAGCCGCCGCCGAATCCGGCCGCCAGCCCCTGGAGCTGGATGAGACGTTGCAGCTCGTCGGCTTCGCGCAGGAAACGCACGTAGGCGGCGAGCACGAAGCCGGCAGCGACGGACGGCGCCAGTGCGACAAGCCAGGGGACGATGCCGGCGGGCAGAAGCTCGCTCTTGAGCAGCCGCGTCGCGCCCACGAAGGTCACCGCCCAGAGCAAGGTGACCGCGGCAAGACGGAGTTCGCGACTGCGCGTCCGGCTTGGCTCGCACCGTTCTCGGATGGTCACGGGAGTGTTCTCGGACATGTCTAAGAGCCTTTCCATTTAGTCATTCGTCCTTGACGAGACGCAGAGTACGCTTGGCTGGACAATATGTCAAGGACAATTGTCATGACGATTCTCGTCGAGGTGCCGACGATCGTCCGCCCGACCGGCAGCCCGTACCCTTTCGCCTGCCCCGGTGCTCGTGTCGGCGGTCGCCGTCGAACGAGCGCACCGCTACGAGCCACCAGGCAGTGGTAGGTTCCCGGCCATGCTTCACCGCATCCCGGTGGAACGACTGCGGGCCGAGGTCGGTCCCGGGATCGACTCGATGGCCGAGGCGGTGTCGCGGTGCGTCCATTGCGGCTTCTGTCTCGCGACATGCCCGACCTACCTGACCCTCGGTCAGGAGATGGACTCGCCGCGCGGGCGCATCTTCTTGATGAAGGAGGTCCTCGAGGGCGGACTCGATCTCGAGGACACCCTGGTCCACATCGACCCTTGCCTCGGCTGCCTCGCCTGCGAGACGTCGTGTCCGTCGGGGGTCGAGTACGGCCACTTGCTGCACCCGTTTCGCGCTCTCGCCGAGACCCGTCGTCGAGGCGCGCTTCGTCGCGCCCGCCGCCACATCGCGATCGCCGTGCTGTCGTCGCCCGTCGCCTTCCGCTGGATGGCCCGTCTTGGCGGCCTGGTTCGGCCGTTGCGCGCTCTCGCCCCGGCAGGGATGCGCTCCGCTCTCGAGCTTTTGCCGGCGCGCCTTGCTCGACGCACCACCTGGCCGGAGGTGACGTCGGCGCAAGGACCGCGGCGGGCGCGTGTTGGTCTGCTCACCGGCTGCGCTCAGCAGGTGCTCGCGCCCGATATCCAGAGCGCGACCATCGAGGTGCTGCAGCGCAACGGCGTCGAGGTGGTGGTGCCTCGCGGCCAAGGGTGTTGTGGCGCGCTCGCGCTCCACGCCGGCCACCAGCGCCAGGCGCAGCGGCTCGCCGCTCGCAACCTCACCGCCTTTCCCGATGACCTCGACGCGGTGCTGACCCATGCCGCCGGTTGCGGCTCGGCGTTGCAGGAGACCGGCCGGCTGTTCGCGGGAGCCGACCACGAAGCCGCCGCGTGTCGGCTTTCGGAGCGCGTGGTCGACGCCAGCGCTTTCCTCGATCGAATCGGCCTGACGGCCCCGTTGCCGCCGCTGGCGCAGCCGCTACGCGTGGTCTACCAGGACGCCTGCCATCTCGCTCACGCCCAGGGCGTGCGCGCGGCGCCGCGCCGGCTGTTGCAGGCGATCCCCGGCGTCGAGCTGGTGGAGGTCGCCGAGCCCGAGGTCTGCTGCGGATCGGCCGGCAGCTACAATCTCGAGCACCCGCAGATCGCGGGCGAGCTCGGGGAGCGCAAGGCGCGGAATCTGGCGACCACCGGGGCGCGGATCGTTGCCTCGGGGAACATCGGCTGCATCACCCAGGTCGCTCACCATCTGCGCGCCCTCGACGAGCCGATCGCGGTCCGCCACACCTTCCAGGTTCTGCGCGACGCCTACCGCGAAGAACTTGCTTCCGGGCCGCCACAGTGAGCCGTCCGACCCGTCTGACCCGTCTGACCCGGCGCGCCAAGATCGTCGCCACGATCGGCCCCGCGAGCTCCGACCCGCGCATCCTCTCCCTGCTGCTCAGGGCGGGCGTCGACGTGGTGCGCCTCAACCTGTCGCACGGCACCGCCGAGCAGCACCGCGCGGTGATTCGAGGCGTCCGCGAGATCGCCAAGCGGCTCGATCGCTACGTGGCGGTGGTCGCCGACCTGATGGGTCCGCGCTACCGCCTCGGCGAAGTGCCGGCGGGGATGACGCTGAAGCGACGCCAGGAGGTCACCCTCGGTTTCGGCGCTGACCTGGTGCTCGACGATTCCGATCTGCTCCAGCACGTTCGCGCCGGCGAGCGGCTGCTGATCGACAACGGCCTGGTCGAGCTCGAGGTCCTGGGCAAGGCGCGAGGTCGGCTGCGGGCGCGGGTGGTCGTTGGCGGCCCGGTGTCGACCAAGAAAGGCATCAACCTGCCCGACAGCGACCTGCCGTTCGAGATCTCGGACAAGGACCGTCGCGACGTCGAGATGGCGGTCGAAGAGAGCGCCGACTACATCGCGGCGAGCTACGTCGGCAGCGCCGCCGACGTTCAAGCGATCCAGAAGCTCGTCTTGTCGGCGGGCGGCGACCTGCCGGTGATCGCCAAGCTCGAGCGGGCGCGCGCGGTCAAGCACATCGACTCGATCGTCGCCCAGGCCGACGCGGTGATGGTGGCGCGCGGCGATCTCGGAGTCGAGCTGCCGCTCGACGAGGTGCCGGTGCTCCAGAAGCGGATGATCGACTCCGGGTGGCTTCACGGCAAACCGGTGATCGTCGCCACCCAGATGCTCGAGTCGATGATGGAGCACCCGCGACCGACCCGCGCCGAGTCCTCCGACGTCGCGAACGCGGTGTTCGACGGCGCCGACGCTCTGATGCTCTCCGGCGAGACCGCTGCCGGGCGCTACCCGGTCGAGGCTGTCAAGACGATGGTGCGGATCATCGTCCAGGCCGAGAACCACCTGATCGCGGGCCGTTCGCGCTCGACCGAGCTCAACGGCATCGCGCGGTCCGGGTTCTTCGACCTCGACCCGCCGGCGCTCGCTGGTGGTCGCGAGATCGCCGAGACCATCGCCGCGGCCGCGGTGCAATCGTCGAGAGATCTCGGCGCGCGCTGCATCGTTGCGCTCACCCAGGGTGGCTACACCGTCCGTTCGCTGGCGATGCGCCGGCCGTCGACCCCGGTGGTGGCGCTGACCCAGAACCCGAGCACCGCGCGGCGTTTGCAACTGGTGTGGGGGGTGCGGCCGCTCGAGATGCACGGCGAGGTCAAGCACCACGACGAAGTGGTCGGCCTGGTCGATCGCCACTTGCTCGCCGCGCGTCTCGCCAAACCCGGCGACCGAGTGGCGATCCTGATGGGCGATCCGATCCAGGAGCGTCCTCCCACCAACCTCCTGCGGCTGCACCGAGTGCGTCGCGAGTGAG
>JAQBHE010000481.1:0-2553 GCA_032128015.1 Holophagae bacterium | reverse complement strand
ACCCGCTGGCGGGCGTGGTCGAAGACCACCACCGAGTCGTAGCGGCCGAGCATGGCCACCGGCAGACCAAAAGGATCCGGCGGCCGGTTCGGCAGGCGCTCCACCATCCGCACCAGGTCGTGACCGAAGTAGCCAACGAAGCCGCCGACGAACGGAATCGCCGACGGCTCCGAGCGGGTTTCCTCGGTGAGCTCACGGAGTCGTCTAAGCGGCGGGCCGTCGAGGGTGACCGGTGCTTCGCCGGGACGCTCGACGGTGAGTCGATCGGGGTACAGGGCGTAGACCGCGCTCGGGGCGGCGCCAAGGAACGAGTACCGCGACACCTGCTCGCCGCCCGAAACGCTCTCGAGTAGGAAGCGTCCCGGAAGCCGGACGCCATCGAGTCCGGCAAGACGCCGGTAGACCCCGAGCGGGGTCAGCGTGTCGGCGAGGAACTCTCGGAAGCGAGGGACGGCGCGACGCGGCTTCATTCTCGAACCCCCTCGTCGGGCGGCAGGTGCCGAAGCTCCAGCTCGGCGGCTACTTCGAGCGGATCGACGCCGCTCGCCTCGAGTAGCACCAGCAAGTGGTAGAGCAGGTCGGCACTCTCGCTGATCGTGCGCTCGTGCACTCCGGCGAGCGCCGCGATCACCACTTCGACCGCCTCCTCTCCGACTTTTTGTGCCACCCGGTCGAGGCCTTGATCGAGCAGGCGCCGGGTGTAGCTCGATTCCGGGTCGGCGGCTCGACGCGCCGCGATCACCTCTGCCAACCAGCCCAGCTCGAGACGCACCGGGTTGGGCTCGAAGCAGCTACGGCTGCCGAGGTGGCAGGCAGGCCCCTCGGCACGCACCCGGTAGATCAGCGTGTCGCCGTCGCAGTCGACCAGAACCTCCGCGACTCGCAGCTGGTTGCCCGAGGTCTCACCCTTGCGCCACAGCGCCTGACGCGACCGGCTCCAGAAATGCCCGAGTCCGGTGTCGCGGGTGAGCTCGAGGGCTTCGCGGTTGGCCCACGCCACCATCAACACCGCGCCGCTTGCAGTGTCCTGGACCACCACCGACACCAGGCCGCGGTCATCGAAACGGACCCGATCGAGAACTTCGTTCATGAAACAGCTCCTGGCTCGCGAACGACGGCGTCGAGCCGCATGGGGAATCGACCGGCGAGCCGGCGCTTGACCTCGGCGACGGTGTAGGTGCCGTGGTGGAAGATCGACGCCGCGAGCACCGCCGCGGCGCCGGCGGCCAAGGCGTCGGCCAAGTGCTCGGGCCGCCCGGCGCCCCCGGACGCGATCACCGGCACCGCCACCGCGCCGGCGACCCGACGGATCAACTCGAGGTCGTAGCCGCTGGTGGTGCCGTCGCTGTCGATGCTGGTCAACAGCACTTCACCAGCGCCGCGCTCGACCGCCTCTCGCACCCACGCGACCGCGTCGATCCCGGTGCCGGTGCGGCCGCCGTGGGTCACCACCTCCCACTCGTCCCGCGGTTCGTCCTCAGATCCCTCGGGCTGTCGAGCGCTCCGGGACCGCGCGTCGATCGACACCACCACGCACTGGCTGCCGAAGCGCTCGGCGAGCTCGCCGAGGAGCTCGGGGCGCTCGACCGCCGCGGTGTTCACCGCCACCTTGTCGGCGCCAGCGAGCAGCAGCCGGCGCGCGTCATCGATGCCACGGACGCCGCCGCCGACGGTGAGCGGGACGAACACCTGCTCGGCGGCGCGGCGCACCCAGTGCAGGTCGGTGTCGCGACGCTCGGGCGCGGCGGTGATGTCGAGAAACACGATCTCGTCGGCCCCCTGCTCGGCGTAGCGCAAGGCGCACGCGGCGGGGTCGCCCTGGTCGGTGAGATTCTCAAAACGCACCCCCTTGACCACTCGGCCGGCCGCGACGTCGAGACAGGGGATGATCCGTGCCGCAACGCCCGATCGGGCGCGCATTGTCGGCGACCAGGGGCCGTCTGGGGCCACCGCGACTTGGCTGCGCTCTGCCACCGCGAGCGCCGCGGCGAGATCGATCGAGCCGTCGTAGAGCGCGCGCCCGACCACCGCGGCGCCGATCTCGGGCCGCGCCGCGGCGCGCTCGAGGTCGGCGACCGAGGCCACCCCGCCCGACAGAATCGCCGGCGCCCCACAACGGCGGCCGAGGTCGCAGGCGAGGTCGAGGTTGGGACCGCCGAGCATGCCGTCGCGCTCGATGTCGGTGACCAGCACCGCGGCGAGCGGCAACGCCCGCAGCCGCGAGCACAAGGCGTCGATGTCGAGCCCGGCCGCTTCGCGCCAACCGGCGGTGCGCAGCTCGCCGAAGCGCAGATCGAGCGCCGCGATCAGCCGACCCGGGTGCTCTCGCGACAGCCCCGCGAACAGCTCCCAGTCGCGGGCGATCAACGAGGTCACCACCGCCCGCTCGAAGCCGGCTCGAAGCGCCCACTCGACCGCCTCACGGTCGCGCAACCCGCCGCCGAGCTGGATATCGATGCCGCCAGCAGCTCGCTCTGGAACAGTGCCCGCTGCAGCGCGCGCGAGGCTCGCGAGCAGCTCGCGCTGGGGCGCTTCGCCAAAGGCGGCGTCGAG
>JAQBHE010000480.1:0-6262 GCA_032128015.1 Holophagae bacterium | reverse complement strand
ACTTCCTGGCCGCTCTGCAGCAGCTCTTCGATCGAACGCTCGCCTCCGTTCGCCGCCGAGCGCTCGGCGCTCGCCGCGGCCGGCCCGGACGCCGGCAGGTCGGCCGGAGGATCCGCCAGGTCGGCCGGTTCGCCGACCGCCTCGGTCGCCGCCGCCTCGTCGACCCGTTCGGCGTCGAGCTCGACCACGTCACTCTCGACCACGTCGCTGACGTAGAGGAACGCGTCGCGCTCGAGACCGATGTCGACGAACGCCGCCTGCATCCCCGGCAGCACCCGGGTCACCCGGCCTTTGTAGACATTGCCGACCACGCCGCGATGGCGCAAGCGCTCGACGAAGATCTCGGTCAGGCGGTCAGCCTCCAAGACCGCGATCCGCACCTGGTGCGGATCGCTCTCGATGAGCATCTTCTTGTCTATCGCCACCGGGCGGCACTCCGTCGCGAGCGGGCGGTACTCCGGCACGACCGGGCGGTACCCCGCCGCGACCGGCCGCGGCGATCAGGGTCGGTTGACATAGCGGCGGGCGTCGATGCCGAGCAGGATGCCTGCGGTGAAGAAACTGAAGAGTGCAAAGGAACCGCCGTAACTCAAGAACGGGATCGGAATGCCGGTCACCGGCACCAGGCCGATCACCATCGCCGTATTGTAGAGAACGTGGGCGCACAGCGCCGCGAGCAGACCGCTGGCGAGCAAGACCCCGGGGCGGTCGCGAGCACCGGCGGCGATCCGCACCCCGTTGCCCAAGAACAGCAGATAGAGCAACAGCACGACGACGACACCGAGGAAGCCCCACTCCTCAGCAAGCACCGCAAACACGAAGTCGGTGTGGCGAGCGGGCAGGAAGCGGAGCTGGCTCTGGGTTCCTTGCAGGTAGCCTTTGCCGAGGAGCCCGCCGGATCCGACCGCGATCTTGCTCTGGCGGATCTGGTAGCCGGCGCCCAACGGATCGAGCTCGGGAAAGGCGAAGCTGAGGATTCGATCCTGCTGGTAGTCGCGCATCCCGAAATGCCAGACCCCGAGCCCGACGACCACCGCAATCGCCGCCGCGGCCGCAATCAGCCGCAGACGCACTCCTGAGAGCAGCCCCATGGTGGCAAGCAGCGGCGCGAACATCACCGCGCCCCCGAGGTCCGGCTGGACGACGATCAGTGCCATCGGTGCGCCCACCACCAGCAAACCGGTGGCGAGGTGGCGGATGCCCAGGTACTCCTGGCGCACCCCGCCGAAGTAGCGGGCGAGAAAGACCGCGGTGCCGAGCTTGGCAAGGTCGGATGGCTGGCCGCCGAGGCCGGCGATGCCGATCCAGCTGCGCGCGCCACCAGCCTCGTGGCCGAACACCAGGACCAGTGCCACCGCGACCAGCCCGAGCACGTAGAGCGGGGTGGCGAGGCGGAGCAGGTAGTGGTAGTCGAGAACCGCTCCGAAACCGAGCGCCGCCAGGCCTAGCCCAATCCACACCAGCTGGCGGGGCAGGTAGTCGGCGGCGAGCTCGGCGCTGGCGCTGTGGATCACCGCGACCCCGATCATCGATAGCAGGAGCGCGGCCGCGAGCAGCCCCCACGAGATCGCCCGCGGCCCGCGCAGGGACCGCGCCTCGTCAAAGAGCGCGCTTGGGCCGGTCCCTGAAGTAACGCTCATAGAGTCCCTTCGCAATCGGAGCCGCGGCCTGCGAGCCCATCCCGCCGTGCTCGACGAACACCACGACCACCAGCTCCGGCGCCTCGGCAGGAGCAAACGACGCGAACCAGGCGTGGTCGCGTTGTTCGTAGGGCAGAGTCTCGCTGCGGGTCCGGATCCGTTGCTTGACCACCTGGGCGGTGCCGGTCTTGCCCGCGACCGCGACGCCCGGGACCGCCGCCCTCGCCCCCGAACCGCCATCGACGACGTCGCTCAATGCGCCGCGCAGGAAGCCAAGAATCTGCGGGTCGACCCCGATCGTTCGCGCCGACCGCCCGCCGCCATCCACCAGGTGCGGCACCACCAGCCGGCCGCCGTTGGCAACCGCCGCCATCGCCACCGACACCTGCATCGGGGTCACCAGCAGCGCCCCCTGACCGATCGCCACCGACAGCGTCTCGCCGGGGTACCACGGTGTGCCGCGCACCCGCCGGCTCCATTCCGGGTCGGGCACCAGCCCGGAGCGCTCGCCTTCGAGGTCGACTCCGGTGGTGGCGCCGAAGCCGAATCGGCGCGCCCAACGCGCCAGCGCATCGATCCCCATCTCCTGGCCCTTCCAGTAGAAATAGACATCGCAGGAGTACTTGATCGCCTCGTGGAGGTCGACCCAGCCGTGGCCTCCGGCCTTCCAGCAGCGGCGGGTCTGGTTGTAGAACTTCGCCGAACCGCTACAGAACACTCGTCGTTGCGGGTCGATCGTGCCGTCAGCGAGGCCCCCGGCGGTGACCACGATCTTGAATACCGAGCCCGGCGGGAAGGCGTTCTGGACGGTGCGATTCTGGAGGACGTGGAACTTCGAGCTCGCGAGCTCACGCCACACCTCGGGATCGAGCCGGCGAGCAAACAAGTTGGGGTCGAAGGAGGGCGCCGAGACCATCGCTCGGATCGCACCGTCTCGGGGATCGAGCGCGACCAGGGCTCCGACCTGGTCGCCAAACAGCAGCTGGGCCTCTTGCTGGAGGTCGAGGTCGATCGTCAGGCGCAGCCGTTCACCCGGCCGCGCCGGGTCGCGGCGATGCTCCTCGATGGTCCGGCCGCGGCTGTCCACCACCAACACTCGCCGGCCATCGCGGCCGCGCAGCTCCTCGTCGTAGGTCTGCTCGACTCCCTTCTTGCCGACCAGGTCGCCGGCGCCCAGCGCCGATCTTGCGAGCTCGCTGGCCGTTACCTCTCCCAGATAGCCCAAGAGGTGCGCGGTCTGCAGCCCGTGCCGGTAGAGTCGTCGATGGCGAACCTCGACCTGGAATTCGGGGTGCTCGAGCGCGGCGACCTCGAAGCGCGCCACCTGAGACAAGTCGAGGTTCTCGGACAACAGCACCGGCACGAAGCTCGCCTGGCCTCGAGCCGCGGCGACTCGCTGCTCGAGAAGGCCCGGGTCGGCGCCGAGGTTGCTCGACGCAAAGGCCAGGCTGCTCGTGCGATCGCGGCTCTGCGAGCGGTCGAAGAGCAGGTTGTAGGCCGGGATATTCTCGACCAGCAGCCGGCCGTAACGGTCTTCGATCAATCCCCGCGGCGCCTTGAGCGGCGCTTCGCGCAGCCGGTTGTTCTCGGACTGCTGGCGGTAAAGCGGCGCCCTCAGAACCTGCGCGTACCAGTACCCGCTCGCAACCACCCCGAAGCCGATCGCCGCCGCGAGCGCCAAGCGCCACAGCCGGGTGACCATCAAGTCCAGGTACTCACCCGCCGGTTGGTCGCGATCGGCGATCATGCCTGGTCTCCTCCGCCGTTCATGGCGCCGCTCATGGCGCCATCTTGACTCGCCGCCGCCGGGTCTTGCGCCAGTGAGTGAATCGGCCTTGGAAGGTGTCGAAGATGCGCAACGAGGCGACGCCGATCGCGGCCGACGAAGCTCCCCGCAGCCCCAGAAGCACCAGATCGGGCGCCGGCGGGTCAGCGATCAGGAACCGCAACAGGATCGCTACCAGAACTTCGTCGAGCACCGCGGCGACGGCAAACAGCAGTCCGATGATGGCGAGCTGCTGGACCACCAGCTGACGGGCGACCACTGCCGCCAGGAATCCCGTGGCGGTGCCGGCAAACCCGTGGAGGCCGTAGACCGCTCCGCCGAGCGAATCCGCCGCCACGCCAGCCGCCAGGCCACCGAGCATCCCGGCCACCAGGTTGCCATCGAGGGCGTTGAGCACCATCACCACTACGAACAGATCGACCACCGTGCCGGCCCTTGGAGCCACTCGTTCCGCGAACACCTGGAGCGCGAACACCAAGAGCAGGCCGCCGAGGAATCTAGCCGTCCGTATCATCGACATCACCGAAGCCAGCTGGCAACGCGGAAGCCGGGAGCACAAAGACCGAGTCGAGATGGCCGAAGTCGACCGCTGGCACGACCCGGATCTGGTGGAACAGGTCGTCGCTCGGGGACACCGAAACCACGGTACCGATCGGGATTCCCCGCGGGTAGACGCCATCGATGCCGGCGGTCAGCACCTGATCGCCGACCTTCACGTCGTCTTGCAATGGCACATAGTCGAAGCCGAGCTCGCCTGCGCCCGAGCCGCGGACGATTCCCTGCCGACGAGTGCGACCGAGCATCCCGCCGACGCTGGAGGAGCGATCGGTGATCATCTGCACCCGGGCGTAGCGGCCGCGCACCGCCACCGCCCGGCCGACCAGCCCGTCGTGGGTGGTGATCGGCGCTCCGACCGCGAGCAGATCGGGGCCGGTGACTTTCTCGGGAACGTAGATCGCCAGGGTCTTGAGCCAAGATCGGTGATCGACGTAGACCACCTCCGCGGTCGCGACCGCGGTCGCCACAGGTGATTCGTAATCGAGCGCATCGAGCGCCAACTGGAGCTTCGATTCGAGACCCCGGCGCTGCTCTTGAAACTGACGCAAGCGCTCGACCTCGGCGCGCAGCTGGCGGTTCTCGACCCGCAGCGAACGCCGGTCCAAGAAACCCTTCTCGACCGAAGCCACGAGCCGGATCACGCTGTCGACCCAGCGCGCGATCGGTCCCGACAGCCGCAGGCCGGTTGCCGAGAGCAACGTGCCGCTCCTTTGGCGGTCTGGAACCTGGGCGGAGAGCAGGACCAGTTGGCCGAACAGCAAGAACGCTAGCAACACCCCGGCGCGGCGGTCGTTCACGGCCGAGGACGCAGGGACGGGGGTGGTGCGGGTAACGACATCAGCCGCTACCGGATCTGGACCTTGCGCAGAAGATCGATGTCGTTGAGCAGCTTGCCGGTTCCCAACACCACCGACGCCAACGGATCCTCGGCGGGAACCAGCGGCAGACCCGTCTCGTCGCGCAGACGCTGATCCAGGCTGCGCAGCAAGGCACCGCCGCCGGAGAGCACGATCCCCTTGTCCATGATGTCGGCAGACAACTCGGGAGGAGTTCGTTCGAGGGCCATCCGCACCGCTTCGACGATCGTCGACACCGGCTCGGCCAGCGCTTCGCGGATCTCCTCGTCGGTGATCGTCAGCTCACGCGGCACCCCCTCCACCAGGTCCCGGCCCTTGATGTCCATCCGGATCTCTTCCTTGAGCGGATACGCCGAGCCGATCTCGATCTTGATCTGCTCGGCGGTGCGCTCGCCGATCAGCAGGTTGTACTTGCGTTTCAGGAACTGGATGATCGCCGAGTCCATCTCGTTGCCGGCGACTCGCACCGACCGGCTGTAGACCGTCCCCGAGAGCGAGATCACCGCGACATCGGTGGTGCCGCCGCCAATGTCGACCACCATGTTGCCCGACGGCTCGGTGATCGGCAGGCCGGCGCCGATGGCGGCCATCATCGCCTGCTCGACCAAGAACACCTCCGAGGCACCGGCCGACATCGCCGACTCCTTCACTGCCCGCTTCTCCACCGGCGTGATTTCCGAAGGCACGCCGATCACGATCCGTGGACGCGCGGCAAACCGGCGACCGCCGTTGGCCTGGCGAATGAAGTACTTGAGCATCTGCTCGGTGACCTCGAAGTCGGCGATCACCCCGTCTTTCATCGGCCGCACCGCGACCACGTTGCCCGGGGTTCGCCCAAGCATCTCCTTGGCTTCCTTGCCCACCGCCTCGATGCGGTTGGTCAGGCGATTGATCACCACAATCGACGGTTCGCGCACGACGATGCCGCCGTTCTTGGTGAACACCAGGGTGTTGGCCGTCCCCAGGTCGATCGCGAGGTCGTTGGAGAACCAACTGAAGGGTAGTAGGCGCATCTCAGCTCATTGGGATTGAGGTCTGCCGGTCACCGTTCAGCCTTCGTCGAGCAGCACCCATCGCCGCTGCTCCGTGTGATTTCCGGCGCGATCGCTCGCCACCACGACAACCGGCACCCGGCCACTGCCGGTGAGCACTTCGGTCGCGAGAAACGCGCCGTCGGCCGCCACAGGAACCGGCTCACTATTGATCTCGATTCGCGCGCCCGGCTCGGTCTTGCCGCGGAGCACGGCGATATTGCCGTTGACCACCATCTCGAACTCCAAGGTGGGCGGCTCGGTGTCGTCCTCGAGCGCGAGCCGCTGGTAGGAAGACACCCGGAAGGTGCGCGGCTCGCTCCAAACGCCCAGGGCGCCGCCCCGTCCATAGGCCGCGACCCGCCAAAGGTAGGTTCCCAGACGATCGAG
>JAQBHE010000479.1:0-3604 GCA_032128015.1 Holophagae bacterium | reverse complement strand
GGTGGGCAGGGCCCCGCCAGCGAGATGCATGACCAGCCATTTCCCGAGACCCGAAACGTTGCAGTTGATCGCGCCGGCAGCGGCGGTGGCGCCACCGCCGCTGAAGAACGTGGTCGCGAGCTTGCCGTCCACCTCCATGTGGGGCGTCGCTCGGTTCCGATGGCCGGCCACGCGCTCCGGCAACGAACGGCATTCGGTCATCCCGAGCGGCTGCAAGATCCGGGTCTCCACGAAGTCCTCCCAGGCCACCCCGGACACCGCTCCGAGCAGCTCGCCGGCGACCACGTAGAGCAGATTGTCGTAGGCGTAGGCGGTGCGAAAGCTGGTCTCGGGTTGAAGGTGGCGCATGGCCTTCACGATCTCGTCGCGGGTCGAGATGGCCTGGGGCCAGAACAGGAGATCGCCCGCACCGAGGCCGAGGCCGCTGCGGTGAGTCAACAAGTCGCGGATCGTGAACTCCCGGGTGACCCACGGGTCGTACATCCGGAAGTCGGGCAAATGGTCGATCACGCGGTCGTCCCAGTGGAGCTTGCCCTCGTCGACCAGGATGCCGAGCGCGGCGGCGGTGAACGCCTTGGTCAGCGACGCGATCTGGAAGATGGTGTCGGGGTCGACCGGATCGGGCTTGCCGATCTCGCGGACCCCGTGTCCCTTGGCATAGATCAGCGTTCCGTTTCTGACGACGCCGATGGCGATTCCTGGGACGTGAAAGGTCGCCATGGCGCGCGCCGCGAGCGCGTCGATGTCGGCCGTGGTGGGTTCCTGCGCGGTTGCTGCGAAGGAGAGTGAGAGCAGGAGAGAAAGCGTGAGAACGAACGAGAGAGACAGAAATCGCGGCGGGCCGAGAATCGTCACACGGTCGACAAGTCGTCGCGGCGTCGTCGATTTGGACATGGGTCCTCCGTTCAGTGGAGTGCGGTTCTCGCGGTCCGATGATCGCGACCCGGATTCTGGAGGTTTGTTCGAGGTGGGTCGTCCTGCGGTTGGTCGAAGAGTGAGGGTTCGCTGGGCCTCTTCGCTCGATCGACCGCTTCCGTTTGCGGCGCGTGTTCGCTCGATCGTCGGCCGCCCAAGCTCGGCCGCTACCCCCAGAGGGTACCTTGGGGTCAAGGAACGGACACTGGCGGTAGGGCTAGCAATTCTCGGACCGCGTCGGTGAAGGTGTGCTGGTTGTTGTCGCCGACGTAATAGTAAGTCGCGCCGTTCGGGAGCATCACCACCGCGATGCCGCCGTAGCCGAGCATCCTGGGCAACCAGACGGTGTCCCGGCGCCGTGGGTTGCCGCTTTCGATGGTCTGCTCGCTCGCCCACACCCCGTTGTTATAGCGGACCGCGACGCCTCGGTGCAGAGCCTCGAGGCCGCGGTCCTCTGGGTCGCGCTGAAGCGCCGCTGCGAGCATTCCCGGCTCGAGCACCTGGGTCTCCCCGATCCGGCCCCGGTCGCCGTTCCATAGCTTGGCCAGCTTGGCGAGGTCGTCGGGCAGCAGGTAGAGACCGAAGCCGCCGAACGGCACCCCCTTGTCGGAATTGCCAGTGCGCAGGGTCTTGAGCGCCACCGGGCTGAGATCGAGCGGCGCGTAGACCCGCTCGACCATGAAGCGGTGGGCGTCGGCGGTGCGCCCGGTGGCTCCGAGGTACGAGCCGAGAGCGGTCGCCAGCAAGTAGGTGTCGGTGGTGTGGTACACCCAACGTTGGCCTGGTGGCTCTTTGCGCGGATAGGAAATCGCCGCCCGCAGCTTGACCTTGGCACTCTCGTCGAGAAAGAAGTTGGCTTCGGTGAACGCATCGGCTTCGTCGACCTGCTCGCCCGGGTCACGGTAGTACCCTGTGGCCATGTCGACCGCGTGCTCGAAGGTGACCCCCAACAAGCGGTCCTTGCCGATCTTGGGCAGGTGGTCGCGCAGGGGCACCGCGGTCACCTGTCGGCCGTCCTCCTGGGCGAGCACCATTAGCGCCGCGGCGGCAAACACGGTCTTCGCGAGGCTGTAGCTCGGCAACACCTCGAGCTCGGGAAACGGGAAGGCGCCGAAACGGGTCTTCGAATCCCCGCGATAGTGGACCTGGCCATAGATCACTCCGTAGGTGGTCAGGTGCTCGCGCGCGAGGCCGGTTCCGAACGCCGGAATCCTGATCTGCGCGGTCGGATAGTCGCGCCGCAGGTCCGAGATCGGGCGAACCTCGAGGCGCTGCGCCGACCAGGTGCGATGGCGCTCGGCGATCTCTTCGCGATCTGGGATCGGAGCCGGAAAGTAGCGGGTCGCGCTCGATCCCGCGAGGTCGAACTTGAAGTAGAGGCAGGTCTCCTGGGTCACCTGGAAGGCGGCCGGGGTGACTTCGACGCCGGCCGATGTGGTGCGGAACAGAAAGCTCAGGACTCCGTTGTGGGTGCAGTTCTGGCCGCGCTCGGCAAGCGCGAACGGCATCCCCGCGCGGTTCCAGTCGCCGTCGCCCTCTTCGTGCCACACCCGTCCGGGCGTGACCACGGTGTTCCAGTACCCGTTGGCGTACTGGATCCCCTGCTCCCTCGGCACCAGGTCGTTCCCGAGCTGGATCACCTCGAGGTCGAGCGTGGGCAGGACAACGGTCTCCGGGTTCTGCTGGCGCAAGAAGTCGTCACGATGGACCGTCCAGATCGCCGCCTTGCCGCCCAGCAACTGGAGACGGCCCTCGAGGACCGCGGTGGGAGCGCCGGCGGAAGCGGGCATCCCAAACGCCGAGTTGTCGACCGGCGCCGCGTGGAGGCCCTCTTGCAACACCAGCACGGTGAGCGCGGTTCGTCCGCGGTCCGCGGCGGGCGGAGCCTGAAGCGACAGCAAGGTCGCGAGCAGCCAGATCGAGCTCGAGAGCATCGGCGACCGAGCATAGCCGGCCGGCCGCGTCGCGCTCTTCGGTTACACCAGGCTGCTCAGCGACAGAGCGACGAAGGTGCCGTAGAACAACGCCATCGCCACCAGACCCAGTCGGCGCCACCGCGGTGGGCGCACCACTGCGGGCAGCAGCCGGGTGTTGATGTAGAGCAGGTGGATCGACGAGATCACAAATACCACGCCGGCGACGTTGGCGCCGAGCTTGAGCAGGAAGATCGGTTGCGCGAGCCGCAACGCGATGATTCCCCAGATCACCACCGCCACGAGTACGGTGTAGTAGATCGCGCGCGCATCGCCGCCGCGCCAGGCGCGGGTGCGCGGGCTCGAAGCCCACAGCAGGTCGGTGATCGCCCGCACCATCCCTTCGACGTTGTCGAGCTGGGTCTTGAACAGCACCCAGGCGCCGAGGAACGCGATCCCACCGGCGAGCACGGCGCCGCCCTTGGCACCGACGCTGTGCGCCAGCTCGGCGCTGATCGCCAGCCCCTGGATGTCGGCGCCGTGCGGCAAGAAGGTCACGTAGAGCAGCGCCGGCAAGAACATGCCGAGCATCGCGCCGCCGAAGAAGATCACCCACTGATCGGCGAAGACGATTCGCCACCAACCGCGATAGCGCACCATCGCTCCGTCGGTCGGCTCGAAGGTGAAGCCGCTGTGCGCCAGGTTCACCTTGCGACCGCCGCCCACCGCGGCCGGGATGTAGCCGGCGTGCTTGCTCATGCCGTAGCCCTTGTCGC
>JAQBHE010000478.1:0-3206 GCA_032128015.1 Holophagae bacterium | reverse complement strand
GATCCACTACGGGCACGTGGAACCGATCGTCCACGCTTGCGACGATCTCGGTATCGACCGCGTTTTCTACCTTCCGACCGCGTGTCCTCCGCACAAGACGGAACAAGCGTTTGCTCCGGCGCTCGCTCGCTACTGCATGGTCGAGCTGGCGCTGCTGCGGTATCCGGCGCTCCTGGCTTCGACCTACGAGCTCAGCCTCGAGCGCCCCGCCTACACCGTCGAGACTGCCGAGCACTTCGCACTCGAGTACCCGCGGGCGGAGCTGATGCTCTTCCTCGGCGCCGACTCCTACCTCGAGCTCGACCAATGGCGTCGCTGGCGCGAGCTGGTGGACCGGGTCACCCTGGTGGTGCTGCGACGCCCGGGTTTCTCGCCGAGCGACTGTGGTTGGCACCACCCAGGCGCGCGGGTGGTGGTGCTCGAGAATCCGCCGATCGATTTGTCTTCGACTGTGGTGCGAGCGCGCCTGCGCGCCGGCGAACGGCCCGACGAGACCGTGGTGCCGGCCCCGGTGCTAGAATACTGCCGCAAGTACCACCTGTATTCATGAAGCCCGAGCCGCAGCTGACAACAGCGCCCCAGCACGTGGCTCTGGCCGTCGCTGCCGCCCGCGATCACAAGGCCGACGATCTGCGCCTCTTGGACCTCTCGGAGGTCAGCGACTTCACCGACTATTTCCTGATCTGCAGCGGTCATAGCGACCGCCAGGTGCGGGCGATCGCCGAAGCCGTCGACGAGCAGCTCCGCGGGACCGGCAGCCGGGCTCTTCACGTCGAAGGACTGCGGGAAGGCAAATGGGTGCTCCTCGACTACGGCGACCTGGTGGTCCACGTGTTCGACGAGGAGCGACGTCGTTTCTACCGCCTCGATCGGCTGTGGGCGGACGCGTCGGCGGTGCTCGAGGACAGGGTCCAGGCCTCGGCGGCGCGGCGTTCGTTGCTCCGCACCGGCGAGTCTCCGGAGTGAGGGCGGAGCTCTCCGACCTCATCGCCGGTACTCCGTCGCTGCTGGCTCTCGAGCCGATGCTCCGACGGGCCGCGGCGAGCGAGGCGCCGGTGTTGATCGTCGGCGAGCCGGGGACGGGACGCACGGCGCTGGCGCGCGCTCTTCATGGCGCGAGCGGGCGCGCCGACGCGCCGTTGGTGGAAGCGGACGTTGCGACCATCCCAGCGGCCTTGTTCGAGAGCGATCTGTTCGGCCACCGCGCCGGCGCTTTCACCGGCGCCAACCAGGCGCGTGTCGGCAGGGTCGAACGCGCGGCCGGCGGCTCGCTGCTGCTCGATCAGGTGGAAGAACTGCCACTCGAGGTCCAGCCCAAACTGCTGCGGTTGCTCGCCGAGTTGCGCTACACCCCGCTCGGCGGCGAAGAGCGGACCGCCAATCTGCGGGTGCTGGCGGTTGCCTCCGAACAGCTACCGGCGCGAGTCGAGCGCGGGATCTTCCGCCGCGACCTTTATCATCGCCTCGAGATCCTCGCCTTCGCGCTGCCACCGCTGCGTCGGCGAACCGGCGACCTCGAACCACTGGTCGCGTGGATGCTGGCGGGGCTGTGTCGAAGGCAGCGACGCGACATCGCTCGGCTTGCTCCGTCTTCGCTCGCATGGATGCGCCGGTACTCGTGGCCAGGCAACCTGCGCGAGCTCCACAACCTGCTCGAACGGGCGGTGGTGTTGCAGTCGACCGCCGTGCTCGAAGTCGAAGCGCCGCTCGAGACCGGGCCGATGCCCCGAGCGCTGGTCGAGGTGGAGCGCGACGCGATCTGCCGTGCGCTCGAATACACCCGCGGCCATCAGGGCAAGGCGGCCAAGCTCCTCGGCATCAGCCGCAAGGCGCTGTGGCAGAAGCGGAGCCGTCTCGGTCTACCGTGACCTTTGTTGACGGCCGCCAGGGTCTGAAGCCCGACCTGCCGGAATCCTCGGCCTTGATTCCCCGCAGGAGAGTTCTTCGACGTAGGCTGAGGCGAGACCTCGTTCGCTTAGAATCGATGCCCCTCTAGGGCCGCCGCGTGCCGCTTGGACAGTTCTTGTCGCGAGCTGGGAACGTGTGACGAAAGCGGCCGCTGCGGCGATGATCACCGGCTACAACACCGACGTCAGCCACGCGGAGCGGGTGTTCCACGTCCAGACCGAGGACAAGGGTGTCGCCAATCCGTGCATCGAGAGCCTGATCTACGTCGGGGGCCGGGTGTTGTCCTCCCGCCGAACCGAGTATGGCGCGATCCTCGCCCAAGGCCAGGGAGACGAAGCGATCGTCGAGATGATGGATCGCCAGCACCGGTCGATGATCACCGCGATCCGGGACGGCGAGTTCGACGCCATGGCGTTGGAGTTGCTCGGCGCGCCGACTCGTCCAGCGGCGGTACCTGCGGTCACCGTCGAGCGACCAAGAGACCGCAAGAATGCCCGCCAGGAGGCGGCCGAGCGCAGTCTCGATGAGGTCATCCTGGACTACCTCACCGCCGAAGCCGAGCAGGAGCATCTGGTGCTGACCATGGACGAGCCGGCGATTCTCGGCCCGGGCGAGAACGGTTCGTTCGCGGTCCGCGCGGCGACCAGCCGGGGTGGCGAGGCCCTCGAGGGCGTCGAGGTCACGGTGCGCCTGATCTCGACGGTCGCCGAGCCGCGGGTGCTGACCCGCGGAGTCACCGACGCGGGCGGGGTACTGCGGGTCGAGCTCGATGTCCCGGAGGCGACCCAGGGCACCTCGGCACTGATCATCAGTGCCGGAAGTGCCCTCGGCCAAGCAGAGCTCAAGGTCTTGCTGTGACCGGCGCTTTCGCGTGAGCGGCGCCGTCGCCCTGGTGGTCTCGGTCAACGGTCGCAAGCGGACCGCCGCCGCGGGCAGCACCCTCGAGTCGCTGCTTGTCGAGCTCGATCGCGATCCGCGGACCGTAGCGGTCGAGCACAACGGTCGGATCGTGCGTCGGGATCGCTTGCGCGAGGTGAGCCTGCGCGATGGCGACCAGGTAGAGATGGTGCAGTTCGTTCAGGGCGGCTAGGAACCTGCGCCGTAGGAATCGTCACCGCCTCATCAACGCATCGAAATCGCTTGTCCGGCAGATCGGACCGGCACCGTCTTGTCCCTTCCGGGGGTAGCGGCCGAGCTTGGGCGGCCGACGATCGCGCTAACACGCCAGCGATCTTCACGCCACGGCCGAAAGAGCGGAAACGCCCCGCGCCGATCAAGGTCACGGTCCATTCGCAGCG
>JAQBHE010000477.1:0-5261 GCA_032128015.1 Holophagae bacterium | reverse complement strand
ACCCGCTGGGGGGTCCACCTCAAGGTCGACACCGGCATGTCGCGATCGGGGATCGGGGTCGACGAACTGCCGGCGGCCCTCGACCTGGTGCGATCGTCGTGCCGAATTTCGCTGCGCGGTCTGCTGTCTCATCTCGCGGAGTCCGAGCGGCCGACGAGTCCCGCGACGGCGGCACAGCTCGAGGCCTTCGAGCTCGCGCTCGGACTGCTCCGGCCGCGCGAGCGTCGGCGAATTGCCGTCCACCTCGCGAACTCGGCGGCCGCGCTCCACCTGCCGGCGAGCCGACAGCGACTGGTGCGGGTTGGCGGGGCGCTCTACGGGATCGATCTGGCGGCGGCGGGGAAGGGGTCGCCGGTACGTCCGACGATGACCGTGCGCTCGACTCTGGTGCAGGTGCGCTCGATCGCCGCTGGGACCGCAGTCGGCTACGGGGGGCGTTGGGTGGCGGAGCGCGCGAGCCGGATCGGCCTGGTGCCGGTCGGCTATGGCGACGGTTTTCCAGCCGCGGTCTCGCGGAGCGCTCACGTGCTCGTTGCCGGCGGTCGGGCTCCGGTGATCGGCGCGGTGAGCATGGACTTCATCACCGTCGACCTCACCGATATCGGCGGCAGTCCCGGCGATCCCGTAGTGCTGCTCGGCGAGTTGGGTGGGCGGTGGATCGACGTCTTCGATCACGCCGCGTGGTCGGCTTCGCCGGCGTACGAGGTCACATGCCGGTTCTCGCGTCGCCTGCCGCGGTTGGTGTTGCGTTCGGGCGCTGGTTCGTGACAGGGGAGTCGCAGGGTTGGGCTTCGGCCTTAGGTGACGGGGCCGGTTAGCGGATCGTCGTCGCATTCGGCCGCCCAAGCTCGGCCGCTACCCTCAGAAAGTCGGTAGCGCTTGATGTTCAGGCGGTTGCTGAGTAGCCAACGCGTTTGTGCGTTCGTGGAGAGCTACCTCGGAGTCAAGGACCTACACGTCGGGGTCGCGGCCGGTGAGCAGCCGGAACGCTTCGAGATACCGGTCGCGGGTGCCGGCGACGACTTCGTCGGGCAAGGGCGGTGGCGGCGAGGTGTGGTCCCAGCCACTCTGGTCGAGCCAGTTGCGCACGAACTGCTTGTCGTAGGACGCCGGCTCCTCGCCGGGACGCCAGCTTGCGGCGTCCCAGTAGCGCGAGGAATCCGGGGTCAGCGCCTCGTCGATCAGGGTCAGCTCGCCATCGATCCACCCGGCTTCGAACTTGGTGTCGGCGAGGATCAGTCCTCGCTCCGCCGCGATCGCAGCACCCCGCCGGTAGAGGTCCAGCGCAAGATCGCGCAGGCGTTCGGCCAGCTCGCCGCCGACCGCGGAGACCAGGTGATCGAAATCGACGTTCTCATCGTGCCCTTCGGTGGCCTTGGTGCTCGGGGTGAAGATCGGAGCCGGCAAAGGGCTCGCGCGCTCGAGATCTGGCGCCAAGGCATGACCGCACGCCGAGCCCGAGCGCGTGTACTCGCGGTAGGCGCTGCCCGCCAAGTAACCGCGCACCACCAGCTCGAACGGGATGACGTCGGCCTTGCGAGCGAGCACCGCCCGCCCATCGAGCACCGACGCGGCGGCTGCGAGCTCCGGCAACGAGGCGGCCGGGTCGGTCGCCAGTAGGTGATGGGGCACCAGGTCAGCGAGGCGGTGGAACCAGAAGTTGGTGAGCTGATTCAGGATCTTGCCCTTGTCGGGGATCGGAGTCTCGAGCACGAAGTCGTAGGCCGACAGCCGATCGCAGGCGACGATCAGCAGCCGATCGCCGAGGTCGTAGACATCTCGGACCTTGCCCCGCCGCGGCGCCGGGAGGCCCGCGATGTCGGTTTGCCACAACGCCTGGTTCATCGATGCTCTCCTGGGTCGCCGAGCCGGCGACGGCGAATGGTTCGCGCCCCGATCACTTGGACCCGCCGAGCGTAGCAACCTCTTGGCAGCCCAGGAATCACGGCCTGGCAGCGCCGACCAGCGCCGACGAAAAGGACTCCTGGAGAGCATCGATCAAGCCCTTGCCGATGATCGGCTCGAGCTCCTCGTAGGCCCATGGCTCGCCGTCCACCACTTCGTAGACATCGACAGCGTCCAGTCCCTTGAGAGCGGCGAGGCCGAGGCGGCGGATCCCGAAGGTGTAGAGCCTGCCGTCCGCAGCGGCCAGGCGAAAGACGACGAAGCGCAGTGCACCATCCTTCGCCAGGTGCAGCGGCACCGAGGTCATCGACCGCGACAGATCGCGCAGCAGCTCTCGGGTAGCGACGATGCCTTGGTTGACCAGGGAGCCGTCGGGCTCGAGCTGGGCGTAGAACGGTCGATCCGCCGGAATCGTCGCCTCCGAAGAGGCGTGAGCCAGGGGCGCGAAGAACTCGTGCACAAGGGTGCTCGAGTAGCCCTTGATCACAAGCGAGCGCTTGAGATCGTCGATATCGAGGGTGCGCTTGCCAGTGACCAGCCGGTTGAGCTCGACCAGACCGTGACCAAAGACTTCGTAGCGCTCGTCGATCGACCGACTCAAAGGCAGCAGCCGGTAGCTGCCCGAGTTGAGTCCGAGGCGCAGACCGCGGTCGAATACGAAACCGGACCCCACCGCGGCGCGGTACGCCTGCTGGATCTGGAGCGCCGCAATCAGCAGTCGGCCCGGGTGACGGCTCGAGAAGAACGCGCCGTCACCGAGGTACTTCTCCATCCGTAGACCCAGACTCTCGGTCAGCCGGTTGATCTGGAGCTGGAACAGGAAAATCCGCCGGAAGGCCTCGTCTTGAGCCGCACGATCGCTCATCCGCAGCCGGCTGACCTGGGCCGAGAAGTCCACCAGGTCGTAGATCAGGCCGCCGCGAGTGACCTCGGGGTCGACGATCCAGGACACCGAGAAGTCGAGTGGGCGGGTCTCGGGGCTCAGCCGTAGCGGTCGCGATCCCGCTCCCAGGCGGCTCGCACTGCGGCTGCCGCACCACAGGTTCCCGTCGCGCTCCTCGAGCTCGACGATCATGCGGCGGACCGCGGAGAACAGCTCGAACTCCTTGAGCTTGATCAGCAAGCTCTCCCAGAGCTTGATCTCACGCGGTCCGAGAAGCCGCTCGCCGTCGTAGTCCGGGTGTTCGCTCAAGTAGGCCAGGTAGCCACGACCGAAGAGCAGCTGGTCGGGCGGGGCGTCGGCTTGCTGCCCCAGCAGATGCCGAGCCGCCGCCCGCAGCTGAGGATCGTCAGCGAGCGTCTCGGAGTGCCACCGTCGGAGCAGCGCCAACCGATACAGGAAGTCGGAGCCGTCGATCTTCAGATAGCCCTTGAAGTAAGACTTGAGCTCGTTGAGATCGCGGCTGACGTGGTCCTCGGTGAAGATCAGGACGTTGTCGCACAGCCGGTTCAGCAGCGGCGGGAAGACATCCAGCTCGCCACGCAGAGTCTGCTGGGAGAGCCGCGCGGCAAGGTCGTAGATGGCGTAGAGGGTGGCGTCGAGGTACTTGGAGAGCACCGCGTAGCGGATGAGGTCACCGCGTTCCTTGCCGATCTCGAGATCGAGCTGGCGAATCCGGGTGACGCTGCCGCGCAGGGCTTCGGCCAAGTCCCCCGAGTGGAGCAGCCAGAACACCTGGGCATAGCGACGGCCGTGGCTGGTGGCCATGACGTTCTCGGCCAGCGCCAACAGTCCGGATCGGTAGGATTCCCAGAGCGCCTGGTGGGCAGGGATGTCGACCGATTGACCTCGCAGTCCGAGGACCTTCGCCCGTTCCTCGGACTCCACCCACGCTCGCAGAGACTCGCGCAGTCGAACGATCGCCGGCGAGCGCGTGATCGGGAATCCCTGGAGCGGCGTTGCGGCCTCGTCGATCAGAAAGATCGAAGCCGGCGCAGGCAGGATCTGCTCAGCGTCGGGGAACTGCGTGCGCACCGCTTCGGGTCGCGGATCAAGAAAGTTGAAGGGGCCGCGGAGCCGCTGCAGAAGGGAAACGCTGCTCATGTTTGGGCTCGGACAACCGAATCTTAGCAGCCCGCCCGCGCCGACAGTGGCGAAGTCGTGCTGCTATCCTCGCGTATGCTTTGCGTGGCGCGCTCGCAAGCAGTCGGCGGGCGATGTGCGCCAAGCGGCGCGGGAGATGGGATGGTCCTCCGGTCAGTCGCGCAACCTGGGACCCATCGCTCGAGCGACCTCTGCCAGCCGCCGATGCGCTATCCCGTTTGCCATTCCGTTTGCCGCTGTCCAGCAACTTGTCTTGGAGCTCGTCTAGAAACATGGCGTCGCTCGATATCGACCTCGTGACCCCGTCCCGAGCTGCCGGCGACCTGCTGGTGGCCGCCGCTTTCGACGGCGAAGCGCCCCATCCGCCACCGGCGCTGGCCGCCTCGTTTCGCGCCAGTTTCGATCAGCTCGGCCATCAACCCGGGGGCGACCCTGGGGTTCCGACAGGATCGGATTGGTGGCGCTCGGCGGCTGCGAGCGGTCGCTTGGTGGTCGTGCTCGGGCTGGGACCGAAGACCCGTTTCGAAGCGCGGTCGATCGCGCGGTGGGCCGAGCGGGTGCTCGACGTCGCTCGCAAGTGGCGAGCGGGCCGGTTGCTGGTGCTGCCGCCCCAACACTCGCTGTTCGAGGGAGCGGACGGCGCCGAACGGAGTGTGGTCGCCCTCTCGCAAGCGGTCTACCGCTTCGACGACTTCCGGAGCCCGAGCGATCGTCCCTCGACGCCCAACGCTGTGGCGATGATCGGTCCCGGGAGCCGTAGCCAGGCGGCGGCGCGACAGGGTCATCGGCGCGGCCTGGCGGTGGCGGCGGCGACCAGCTTCGGACGCGATCTCGCGAACACTCCGCCCAATGTCGCCAACCCGGCGTGGATGGCTGCGCAAGCAAGGGCGCTGGCGAGAAGGCGCAATCTCCGGGTTACGGTTCTCGGCGAGGCGCAGCTGCTGCGACGCGGCATGGGAGGGATCCTCGCGGTCGGCCAGGGGTCGGCGAACTCCCCGCGGCTGGTGCGTCTGGGCTACGGCGCGCGCGGTCCACGGGTCGCGCTGGTCGGCAAAGGGGTGACTTTCGACAGCGGCGGCATCTCGATCAAGCCGGCGGCTGCGATGGAAGAGATGAAGTTCGACAAGTGCGGTGCCTGCACCGCCCTCGCGGTTACCGAAGCGGTCGCCAGGCTGCGCTTGCCGCTGCGCCTGGACACCTATCTGCCGCTGGTCGAGAACATGCCGGGAGCCAACGCCTACCGGCCCAGCGACATCATCCGCTGCTACAACGGCAAGAGCGTCGAGGTCATCAACACCGACGCCGAAGGACG
>JAQBHE010000476.1:0-3488 GCA_032128015.1 Holophagae bacterium | reverse complement strand
CGTTCGACGATCGCCGCCGGGGTGGCCGGCGAGCGTCCGGCGGCGATCAGCCTCTCGCAGACATGCTCGAGGTTGCCCGCCGCCATCAGCACCACCAGGGTGTCGATCCCGGGCGCGGCGTCGAGATCGAGCTCGCCATCCTCGGCGCGGTGGCCGCTGAGCACGGCGAAGCTCGCCGCCTTGCCGCGGTGGGTGAGCGGTATGCCGATCGCGGCAGGTGCTGCGAGCGCGCTCGACAGCCCGGGCACCACTTCGCAGGGCACGCCGAATGCGGCGCACGCCATCGCCTCCTCGGCGCCGCGACCGAATACGAAGGGATCGCCGCCCTTGAGCCGGACCACTCGGCTGCCACGCCGCGCGTGCTCGACCAGCAGGGCGTGGATCTGTTCCTGGCTATGCGCCCGAGCCCCCGGGCGCTTGCCGACATCGATCAGCAGACAGCCTTCGCGGACCTCATCGAGCAGCGACAAGTCGACCAGCCGGTCGTAGAGCACAACATCGGCGCTGCGCAGCCGATTCAGTCCGCGCACCGTGATCAGCTCGGGATCGCCGGGGCCGGCGCCCACCAGCGCTACTCGGCCGCCTTGGCATCCGGGCGCGCCACGGGGCACCAGCTCGAGACGACGTCCGATGATCTGGACCTCGCGGCGGTCGTAGAGGTCGACCTCGATCTCGGGAATCGACAGCCGGTCTCCTCGCTGTCGCTGTCGCTGGCCGCTTGCCGGCGAGGTCATCGGCTCCCCACCTGGACCAAGTGCAGACCACACTCCTTGGCCCCCTCTTCCCACCACCAACGCGCCGCGCGCACCGGCTCCCCGGGACGCGCTGCGCGGGTGCACGGAGCGCAGCCGATGCTGCGATACCCGCGGTCGTAGAGCGGGTGATACGGCACCCGGTGCTCGTCGATGTACTGCCAAACCTGTTCGGAGGTCCAATCGGCGAGCGGGTGGATCTTGATCAGGCTGCCGTCAGGACGGTTGCTGCGGTCGACCTCGACCGTGCGGATCGCGCGCCGCGATGCACCCTGCTCGCGGCGCAGCCCAGCGATCCACCCGTCGAGGTCGGCGACCGCTCGGCGAAACGGCTGCACCTTGCGCACGTTGCAGCACGCGAAGCGGTGCTCGGGAGACACCCGGAACAGATTGGGGCCGCGTTCACGAACCAACTCCTCGACTTGCAAGCTGTCGGGAACGACGATCTCGACCTCGATGCCGTAGCGCTCTCGCACCCGGTCGATCTGGATGTGGGTCTCCTCCGGCAGACGGCCGGTGTCGAGGGTGATGACCCGGATCGGCAGGTGGTTGCGGTGCGCGATGTCGAGGATCACCGAGCCGGTGTCCTGGAACGAGGTGACCACGGCGAGGCGGTCGCCGAACCGTCGGCTGGCCGCGGCCAAGATGGCCTCGGCGCTCTGGAGCTCGAGGCTGCGAGCCCATTCGAGGAGATCGGCGCCGGGTGCGCCGGAGTCGGGTAGCACAGGCAAAGCGTCCATCATGGAGACACTCCGAATCGGTTCTGTCCAGCGCGCGGGCGCTGGCAGCTCGTCCGTCTGGGGACCGCGCAAGCGGCGGTCCGGACTGCGTTCGTCAGAGTCCGAAGGCGTCGGACTCGGGGAGGATCTGGACTGTTGGGGCGGTGTTGGGCGGGTCAGCGCGGCGCGAGCGGCGTGCTCGCTGCCGGGGGCTGCCCGCTAGCTACAGGCGCAGGTCAGTCCGGGACGAACGGAGCGGAGTGTCGCTAGGACGGAAAGAAGCATGGAGGTATGACACTAGGCGGCCTTCGAGACTCTGTCAAGCCGCCGGTGTTGGATCGGTGTCGCTACGCATTGGCGACGCCGGGGTTGCGTGACCCGGTTGCCGCGCGGGAGATCTCATCCCTGGGTCGTGGGCGTCAGGCGCGGACTACTCGTATTCGGCGATGGTCGGGGTCATGACCCAGCCAGCACTCGCGACACCTGCGGCCAAGAGCTTCCGGCGCACAGCCCCGGTCACTCGGTCCCCGCGCCAATTCGACCCTGTGATGCGAGCACGTTCATCAGGTGGCCGAGCGCCCGCTCTCGATCGATCGAGCTCTTGGCCGGCCAGATACCACGCGTTGGTAGGTATCTACGGCCGACGCGACCGCAGCTGACCATTCGCTCTGCATCCCAAGAAAGCGAAGCCTCCTCCCTTACCGAGAGGGAGGAGGCTGCAACGGGATCGACGGCGGTCCGATTGGCGAGCGAAGGTGAGCCGCCCGCACCCGATCGCGCAGGCGGTCAGGGGGGCGTTGGATCGTTGTCTTGGATCGTCCCGGTACCGCTGCCGTCGCCGATGACGGCTCCCGACGGAGAGCTGAGGCCAACCGTGAAGTCCTCGTCCGGCTCGTCGTCGCCATCGTCGACGATCGACACCGACACCGTGGTCGAGGTCGTGTTGGCGAGGATCGTCGCGGTAGCGCCGGCGATCGCGGTGTAGTCATCGGGCGCGACCGCCGAACCGTTGGTCGTGTCGACCTGGACCGTGATGTTCGAGGCGCTGGTCACCCCGCCGCCGATCGAGATCGTGAACGTCGCCGTCCCATCGCCCTCGTCGACCGTGACGTCGTCAATCGAGAGCGACGCCGTGTCGTCGTCCGTGATCGTGCCCTCGCCCGGACCACCGACGATGGAGGTGCCAGTCGACGGATTGCTGAGGCCGACAAAGAACGTCTCGTCGCCCTCGACCACCAGATCGCCGTTGACGCTGACGGTGATCGTTTGGGTCTCGCCGTCGTTGCCGACGAAGCTCAGGCTGCCAGTGTCCGCGTCGTAGTCGGACGCCGAGCTCGCGGTGCCATCGGCGGTCGCGAAGTCGACGCTGGCGCCGCCGTCGACGGCGCCGGTGAGGGTGACCGTGAAGGTTGCCGTGGTGGTGCCCGAATCACCTTCGGTCACCGCGGCGTCGCCGATCGAGAACGTTGCGGCGTCGTCGTTGTCGATCGTGCCCTGTCCCTGACCATCGGCCAAGCTGCCGGCCGAGGGGTTGCTGAGGTTGACGAAGAACGTCTCGTTGCCCTCGACTACCAGATCGCCGTTGACGTCGACGGTGAACGACTGGGTCTCGCCACTGGTGCCGACGAAGCTCAGGGTACCGCTAGTCGCGTTGTAGTCCGATGCCGAGCTCGCGGTGCCGTCGGCGGTTGCGTAGTCGACACTGGCGCCGCCGCTGATCGCGCCGCTCAGGGTGACCGTGAAGCTCGCCAAGGTGGTAACGGAGTCGCCTTCGAAGAGGGTGACATCGTTGATCGAAAATGTCACGTCGTCGTTCTTGATCGTCCCCACGCCTTGGCTATCGGTGATCACCGCGGGCGTGCTGGGGTTGCTCAGATTGAGGAAGACGGTCTCGTCGGGCTCGATGTCAGTGTCCCGGAACACCACCACTTGGATGTTCTGCGACGAGGTGCCATCGGCGCTGGCGGTGAGGGTCAGCGTGCCGCTGGTGCTCCGATAGTCGATGTCGAGCCCCGGG
>JAQBHE010000475.1:0-3604 GCA_032128015.1 Holophagae bacterium | reverse complement strand
GGATGTAAGCGTGGCAGGGAAGCTTCGTTTCCGGCACAACCAGGCCCACCCCAGCTCTCGGATACGAGACCCGCCGCACACCAGCGCGACCGTCGAGAATCGCCAAGTCGATTCCGGCTCACGACGTTGGCCTTCTCATGGAAGCGGCCGAGCTCGGGCGGCCGCGTGAAGAGTCGTTGGCGCGTACGCCGTTGCTACGAACAGGCCGTGACGTTGTGCGGGCGCTGGGTGTGCTTTTCGTTCGGGCACGGTGAGATCGCCGGTGTTCTAGCGAGGTTGCGGGCGTCCGACTCCGCCTTCGGCTCCGCCGACGTCCTTCACCTCCCGGCGTTCGTTGCGGCGTCGGCCTGCGGCCGCCGACGCAAGGAAGCTCGCTCGTTCGTCGGCCGCCCAAGTGTCGGCGCGCCCACAGCCGGGCGTTACCCTCAGAGGGGCACGGCGGTGCCGGTCCGATCCTAGGGCGCAGGCTCCTAGCCACGACCGTCAGCCGGCCGATCGTTTCAGGGCGGCGCCGCGCCGCCCGCACTCGACCAGTCGCGGCACGGAGTGGACCACTTCTCGCAAGGCAGCTCGGCCTCGGTGCGCCGATAGATCAGGGTACTCGAGCCGCGGCTAGTTCCTGAAGAGATGGTGATCGCCACCGTCAGCGTCGCGCCGTCAGCGGCCATCGACAGGGTCTCGCTGATGCTGCGGGTCGCGGCCTCGTCAGATCCTGTCGCGACCAGCTCCCGCCCCTGCCAGCGTGAAGTGACAGTGACTTCACCGTCGCCGAGCGGAGCTCGGCTCTCGCCCTCTGGCCGGTAGCTGCGAGCGTCGCTGGTGTTCATGTTGCTGCCGACGATGGTCGTTCCGTTCTTGGCCTGGGTGACGTAGAGCATCGTCGGCACCCCGGCGCTGCCGCCAAGGCCGGCGTAGCCGACTTCTGGGTCGACCGTGCTCGCGCTCGGGTCCAAGCGCCAGGTACCGGAAAGATCGGGGTGTCCGCTGACCTGGGTCCCTTCGCGAGAGCCGGCAACGGCGCCGAGGTCGAGGGCGACGATCTTCTCGCGATCGCGTGCGTAGAGGGTGGCGCCCACCAGCGTCGGCACGGTCCAGGACCTGGTGTCGAACAGTTTGGCCTGGGCGAGCACGGTCGCCTCCTCGGCGCCGAGCCGCACCAGGGCGAGATCCCCGTCCTCGGTGAGCACGATCAGCTTGCCGTCGGCGTAGAGCATCGAGGATTGACCGAAGCCTCGTTGCCGCCAAGCGGTCTCGCCGCTTGTGATGTCGACCGCGGTCAGGAAGGCGGTGCCCGACTGACCGGTCGTCCCATAGACCCGATCGCCGACTCGCACTCCGTTCAGAAACTGGAACTTCACCCGACCGTCGAACCACCGCTCCTCGACCGCGGTCCGGTCGCCGGTCCGCCGCAGCCGGAGAGCGCGGCTGCCGGTGCGGTACCCGGATGACAGGAACAGGATCTGGTCGTCGCCCCATAGGGGCAGACTGAAGTTGAAGTCGTTGCCGGCGTCGTGGGGGTGGACCCACAACACCTCGCCATCGTCGGGGTCGAGACCGGCGACCAGGGCGCCGCCGAAGCACACCAGTTGGGTCTCACCGTCGACATCGATCAACAGCGGCGAGGACCCCGAGATCAAGAAGTGGCTGCTCTTCCAAACAACGCTGCCGTCACGCTGGTCAAACGCCATCACCGACTGCCCGGGCCCGCCGACAAAGGCAATCACCAGATTCCTGTAGGCGATCGGACTCGACGCGTAGCCTGACTTGACCAGTGGTCGCACCAGCAGCGGCGGCGCGCCGAAGTCGGCCACCAGGTCGTGCGACCACAGCAGCCGGCCGGTTCTCTTGTCGAGGGCGTGGAACTGCTTGTTGGTGCCGATCGCGAACAGCCGGTCGCCGACGATCAGCGGTGTTGAGTGCGGTCCCGGACCGCGGCTGAAGTCCTGGATCGCCGACGGATACTCGTACCTCCAGATCCCTTCGCCGCTGGCGGCATCCAGCGCCACCACCGCCTCCGTCGCCTGCCAGGGACCCTTGAGATCGCGGGCGCTGCCGGATCGCACCATCGTGTAGAGCCGACCGTCGTCGACCAAGATGGCGGAGTGTCCGGTGCCCAGAGGCCGGCTCCAGATCTGGCGCGGACCGCTCGCGGGCCAGGACTCGGCGAGACGCGAACTGCCGTGCACTACGAAGTCGCGGGTCGGACCGCCCCACTGCCGCCAACCCTCGGAGGGGGCGGTGCTCTGGGCCGCGAGCGGCCCGATCACCAAGACGCCGCAAATCGCGATTGCCCTCGCCCGAACCTTCGACCTCGGAACGTAGCGGCCGACTTCAGGCGACCGACGCCCCAAACGGGCACGGACCATCGACAGCCGCCAACCCACCCCGGGCGCCCCACGGTCGATCGTTGCCTTCGGAGCTCCGATCATTCCGGCAGCGCGAGCGCGACGATCGAGCCGTGGACGTTGCGCGCGCCGACTGCGATTAGCACGTACTGCCGGCCCTTGTGCTCATAACTCATCGGCACGCTAGTCTGGTTCGCCGGCAACTCGAGCTCGCTCACGATCTCGCCGGTCGCCTTGTCAAAGGCCCGGAACATCGGCCCGCCCGCTCCCTCGGGCTCGGCGTACATGCCCGGACCTTCGCCCGCGAACAGCAGGGTGCGGGTGACCAGGACTCCGGCTCGCCCAGCTCTGCCGGTGCGCGGGATCTCGACACCGACAAGCGCGGGATGATCGCGCACGAACTGCGGCGTCTCCCCGTTCGCCACCATCCAGCGATGTTGGCCGGTGTTGAGGTCGATGGCGGTGATCCGGCCCCACGGCGGCTTGATCATCGGCAGCCCCTGCGGGCCGATGGCGCTGCCGCCCTGAGAGCGGTTGTAGCGCAGGTTCGAGCGCGCTGGATCGGGCTCGCCGACCGCGAGCACGGTCGGGTTGGTGATCGACGGCACGTACAGGACACCGGTCTCTGGGTCGAGCGCGGCGCCCGGCCAGTTCGCGCCGCCCATGATCCCGGGCAGCACCATGGTGCCCTGGGTGCCGCCCTCCACCACCAACGACGGTGGCGTGAACAGCGGGCCGATGCGGAACTGCTTGATCATCTCCAGCGCCTCGGCGTGCAGCTCGGGCGTGAAGTCGATCAGCGCGTCTTCGGTGAGGTGCAGGCGCTCGAACGGCGGTGGCCAGGTAGGGTGGGGCTGGGTCGGCGCGGTCTTCTCGCCGGGCACGTCCGACTGCGGCACCGCCAGCTCCTCGATCGGCCACACCGGCTCGCCGGTGACCCGGTCGAAGACGTAGGTGTACCCCTGTTTGGTCACCTGGGCGACCGCTCGGATCGCGCGCCCGTTGACCGTGATGTCGGCGAGGATCGGCGGCGCCGGGTTGTCGTAGTCCCAGATGCCGTGGTGGACGAACTGGAAGTGCCACACCCGCTTGCCGGTCATGGCATCGAGGCACACCAGGCTCTCGGCGAACAGGTTGTAGCCGGGGCGATGACCACCATAGTGGTCGACCACCGGCGTTTCCAGCGGCAGGTAGACGTAGCCGAGGTCGGGATCGGCGGTGAGCGGAGCCCAGGCGCCGGTGTTGCCGGTGTACTCCCA
>JAQBHE010000474.1:0-13946 GCA_032128015.1 Holophagae bacterium | reverse complement strand
GCCGAGGGTTCCCGGCGCCCCGCACCCTCGTCGGGCTGCCGCGAGCGTTGCCGCCCGCGGTGGCGCCGCGTCCGCCAGGTCCGCGTCAATCTGGTCGGGGCCGCTCGCTGCGGGCGTCGCCGGCATTCTCGGCTCGTTGGTCCTCGATCCCACCCGCCTGCCGCCACCGCCCCGGCTCGTACTGCTGCCGGCGCGGGTGCTGGTTCGGATCGCAGCCGCGACAGTCGAGGCGGACCCGGCTCCGACGCCGCCGACGGCGACCTTGGCTTCTCTGTACTTCGATCAGGGCCACGTTTCCGAGGCGCGCGAGATCTTCCAAGGAGTACTGACCCGCGATCCGGGCAACCGAGAGGCGCAGCGCGGTCTCGAGCAAGCCGCCGCCACCGTGCCGGCGCGGCCGGCGCTCCACGCCCGCGACTTGGTCGGAGCACTTGGGCCGGGCGCCGCCGGACTTGCGGGCAAGAAGGCGCAAGTGCTGCGTGCCTACCTCGGCCGGCTCAAGAGCGCGGCGAGTCAAGTCGATGTTTCGTGACCATCTGAGATCGATGGCCGAGCGCCTCGAGGGCATCCGCGCCCTGGCACTGGTTGGCGCGGACGGGATGGTCATCGAGTCCGAGGCCACCGCCGCGGGCCTCGACCTGGACCTCGAGATGCTGAGCGCCGAGATGGTGGCGCTGGTGCGGGCGATCGGCACCAACCATCGCGAGCTCGAGGTCGGTCGCGTGCACAGTTTTCATGTCGCAACCGACCGCTACCGGCTGCTTCTCGGGGAGGTGGTCGAGGGCAACTTCCTGCTGCTGGTGATCGACCCGTCGATCTCGCCTGGACGCGCCCGTTTCGAGCTCCGGCGGTCTTCGCTCACCCTCGGTCGTGACCTCCTGGCCTAAGCCACCACCGCGGATTCGTAGGATAAGCTGAGGGTTCGGTGCGGCCCGTCGAGGCCGAGCGCCGAACCGAGAACCCAACGACCCGGGAGGTGGCGCGGGTGCTGAGCTTCGAGCAGATCAAAGAACTGGCGAACCTGGTCGCCCGTGCCGGGCTCGCCGAGCTCGAGATCGAGCGGTCCGGTTTCCGGCTCCACATCGTCGGTCACATGGACTCCCAAGGGGTTGCCGCCGCGGCATCGCGCGGAGGCGCCGATGGCTACTCCGAGGGGCGTCATGAGACGGCCGAGTCGGCGCTAGCGAGCGACGACTCGTTGGATGAGAGCAAGCCGCAGGACCACGTCCTGACCTCGCCGATCGTCGGCACTTTCTACCTGGCGCCGTCGCCGGACGCGTCGCCGTTCGTCGCCATTGGGGACCGGGTGAACAAAGGCGACGTGGTGTGCATCGTCGAAGCGATGAAGCTGATGAACGAGATCGAGTCCGACGTCGACGGCGTGATCGTGCGCTTGTTCCCGAAGAACGCCCAGGCGGTCGAGTTCGGCGAGCCGCTGTTCGCGATTCGGACCGACGGCTGAGCGCGACGGCGCCGCCGTTATTGACCGTGCCCCTTCCCCTGAGGGTGTTCAAGAAGATCCTGATCGCCAACCGCGGCGAGATCGCCCTGAGGGTGATCCACGCCTGCCGCGAGCTTGGAGTGCCGACGGTGGCGGTGCACAGCACCGCCGACCGCGACAGCCTCCACGTCACCTACGCCGACGAGGAGATCTGTATCGGCCCGCCGCCGTCGAGCGGCAGCTACTTGAACCTCACGGCGATCCTGTCGGCGGCGGAAGTGACCGGCGCCGACGCGGTGCATCCCGGGTACGGTTTCCTCGCCGAAAACGCCCACTTCGCCGAGGTGCTCGAGGACTGTGGCGTGACCTGGATCGGTCCACGCCCCGAGACCATCCGGCTGATGGGGGACAAGGCCGCCGCCCGTCGCACGGCGCTCGCGGCCGGGGTTTCGGTGGTGCCGGGGAGCGATGGCGTGCTGGTAAGCGCGCAGGCGGCCCAGGGCATCGCCGAAGAGATCGGCTACCCGCTGTTGCTCAAGGCGGTGGCTGGGGGCGGAGGCCGTGGGATGCGCGTGGTCGAGCGGCCCGAGGAGCTCGAGAGCCTGTACGACGCCGCGAGCCGAGAGGCCGAGTCGGCCTTCGGCGACGGCGGTCTTTACCTCGAGAAGTATCTGGCCCGGCCGCGCCATATCGAGTTTCAGGTGTTCGGAGATCAGTTCGGCCGGATTCTCCACCTCGGCGAGCGCGAGTGCTCGGTGCAACGTCGCCACCAGAAGTTGATCGAGGAAACGCCTTCGGTGGCGCTCGACCCGGAGCTCCGCCGACGGATGGGCGACGCCGCGGTGGCCCTTTGCCAGGGCGTCGGCTACTTGAACGCCGGAACCGTCGAGTTTCTGCTCGAGGACGACGGCAGCTTCTACTTCATGGAGATGAACACCCGGATCCAGGTGGAACATCCGGTGACCGAGATGGTCACCGGCCTCGACCTCGTGAAGATGCAGATCTTGGTCGCTGCCGGAGCGCCGCTCGAGGTCAACGAGGAGAACCGGCCGCGCGGCCACGCCATCGAGTGCCGGATCAACGCCGAGGATCCTGAGACCTTCCTGCCCAGCCCGGGCTGGCTGTCGACGCTGCATTTGCCCGGAGGACCGGGAGTGCGTGTCGACACCCACGCCTACGAGGACTACTTTTTCCCGCCGCACTACGATTCGTTGCTGGCAAAGCTGGTGGTGCTCGGCGCCGACCGAGACGAGGCGATCGCCCGGATGCTGCGGGCACTCGATGGTTTCGTGGTCGAAGGCATTCGCACCACTGTGCCGCTGCAGCGGCGGATTCTGAGCCACCCGGACTTTCGGGCCGGCCGGCTGTCGACGCGCTGGCTCGAGCACCAGAGCGGAGTGGTCGCTCAGCGCAAGCCGGTAGTGGCCAAGGCGTGATCGCTCGCGACGGCCGTCGCCCGCAGCCGCCGATCCTCTACGGCATCGCCGACGCCGATGCGGTCGCGCCGCGATCGCTCGCCGACGCGGTCGTGGCGATGGCGGACGCCGGAGTGCGCTGGATCCAGATCCGCGCGAAGAGCCTTTCGACCCGCGACCTCTACCTCGAGGTCGAGGCCAGTTGCCGCCGTGTCGAGGGCTCGGGAGTCGACTTGTGGATCGACGACCGCGCGGATCTTGCGGCGCTGTTCCCGGTCGCCGGGGTCCAGGTCGGTCAGCGCGACCTTCCCCCAAGAGCGGTGCGCGAGGTGGTCGGTGAAGGAACTTGGATCGGCCTCTCGACCCACGGCCTCGCTCAGGCGCTGGCGGCCGACGCCTGCCCGGCGGTCGATCTGATCGCCATCGGTCCGGTATTCGCCACCCGGAGCAAGGTCCAGCCCGACCCGGTCGTCGGGCTCGAGACCGTGGCATTGGTGCGCCGTGCGGTGGTGAAACCGCTGGTGGCGATCGGCGGCATCGACGCCTCGAACGCGGTGTCGGTGCTTGCCGCTGGCGCCGATTCGGTGGCGGTGATCGGCGCGCTGTGCGCGGGCGACTCGATCGCCAGGAACGCCCGCCGTCTGGCGGCGGTGCTGGCGCGGACCGAGTGAGGGTGTCGCTGGCGGTTTCGCGGTGGCTGGCGGGTGGTACGGTCGAGGCCCCCGAGCGCCGGCGCATCTCGAGTGCCGGCTCGCCGCGAGCCGCGCGACCTGGCAAGTCGGGGAACCGAGAGGAGGACCGATGGGACCGCTGTCGATCGCTTCGATGATCCTGGTTTGCGGCGTCATCTGGGGAGGGCTGGCGATCCTGCTGGTGCGCGCGCTGGGTGCAGAGGCCCAGCGCGATCGCGGATGTTGAGCACGGCGGTGGTGGCAATGCTCGGTTCTCGAGCCGGTTTCTTGGGACGCTGGGGATGAGGATCTACCTGGTGGGGTTCATGGGCGTTGGCAAGAGTACGGTGGGTCGGGCGCTCGCCCGCCGGCTGGACTGGTGGTTCGTCGATCTCGACCGCGACATCGAACGGCGCACCGGGCTCGACATCCCGACCCTGTTCGCGCAGTTCGGTGAAGAGCGATTCCGTCAGGCCGAGTCCGAAGCGCTGGAAGCGGTCGCGACCAGTGGTCGCGCCGTGGTCGCGACGGGTGGCGGAACCTTCACCCGCGCCGCCAACGTCGAGGCGATCCGGCGCTCCGGAGTCAGCGTCTGGCTCGACCTGGCACTCGAGGATCTGCTCGACCGGCTCGAGCGGTCGCCGCGGGTACGGCCGTTGTTCGCGAATCGCGAGCAGGCAGCCGAGCTGTGGTCGCAACGCTGCACCTGGTACCAGCAGGCCGATCTTCGGATCGAGCTGTCGCCGGCCGACAATCCCGAAGGCGTTACTTCGCGGATCGTCGAATTGCTCAAGGAGCGGCCGTGCGCTATCTGATCATCTCCGACATCCACGGCAATTGGGACGCGCTGCGCAGCGTCTTGGCGCGGGTGCGAAGGAAACGATTCGACGCGATCTTGGTGCTCGGGGATCTCGTCGGTTACGGTGCCGCGCCCAACCGGGTGCTCATCGAGCTGGCGAAATGGCCCGGACCGATGACCCTGGTGCGCGGCAACCACGACAAGGTGATCGCGGGGTTGGCGGACTACGAGGAGTTCAGCGATGTCGCCAGGGTCGCGGCGGAGTGGACCCGAGATCGGCTCACTGCCAAGCACCGCGAGTACCTGCGCGACTTGCCGGCGGGGCCGCTGGTGGTCGAGCCTGGGTCCGACGGTGACCGGCCCGAGGTCGCGATCTGCCACGGATCGCCTGCGAACGAGGATGCCTACCTCCTCACCGAATTGGAGGTCCGCGCGGCCTTCGAGGCGCCGCCGCGAGCCCGGGTCACCTTCTTCGGCCACACCCACTTGCCGTCGCTGTTCTCGCTCGGCCTCGAAGGGGACCGAGGCGATGGTGTCGATGGGGGTGATGGCGTCGAGGGTGTCCTGCTGACCGGCCGCAAGGGGCGACTCGAGCTGTCGGCCGACCGGCGCTACCTCATCAACCCGGGGTCGGTGGGCCAACCACGCGACCGAGATCCGCGCGCCGCGCTGATGATCTACGACTCGCAGCAGCGGGTGCTCAGCTGGCGCCGGGTGCGCTACGGGATCCGCCGCGCCCAGCGTCGGATCCTCTCCGCTGGGCTTCCCGACGTGCTCGCCAAACGCCTGGCCTTCGGGTTGTGAGGACAACTCCTCGAGCGCGGCGGCCGGGAACACCTAGAGGGCGGATCGAGGAAGACTCCGCGGCTGTTCCCCGGAGCCGCTGCTTGGCGACGGGAAGACACTGCTAGCCGGGAGGCGAGGCGAGAATCTCCTCGGCGCTTCGCCCTTCGCGGGCCAGCTCCAGCAGGCGTTCGAGGCGCGATTCGCTGCCGCCCGCGCCAGCGAGCCCTTGTTGCCAACTGGCCACCGCCCCCTCGCGGTCGCCGAGCTGTAGCCGAATGATTCCGCTGACTAACGAGGCCTGGGAGAAGGTCGGATCCAGGGCGGCTGCGCGGTCGAGGAGCTCGAGCGCCCCCTCCGGCTGTCCCATCGTGTAACGCACGACTGCCAAGACGTAGGTCGCCGGCGGGTCTTCCGGGGCGCGGGCGAGGATCGCCTGGGCCTCGCCGAAGGCATCGAAGTACTGGCCGTGTGACAGCAGCAGGTCGGCGAGGTCGCGGCGGACCGCCAGGTCCTCGGGCGCGGTCGCGAGACGGGCGCGCAGCGCTTCCACCTGTTCGGCGATCTGCGGCGGAAGCGGCGGTTGGCCACGGTCGAAGTCGCCCGTCCCCGAAGGGGACGCCGACCCCCCCGGGGACGCGGACGCCCCCGCAGTTGGCGCAGCCTCGGGACGCGGGAGGGCGTCTTGCTGGGCCCAGACGATCAAGACCGCGACCAATGCCACCATGCCCCCGCCCAGCAGGACTCCGGCCGCGAGCGGGTGACGGGCGATCGCGTTGCCCGAGACGGTGGGAGCGGCGGTCCCTTTAGGTATTGCGGTAGGTACTGCTGTCGGTATTGCTGTGGGTCTCGACGACCCGGTCGCGGTCTTGCCCCCGAGTCGTCTCCGGGCGTCGTCGAGATCGCGCAGGGTGCCGGCTGCTGCGACCTCGAGTGCTTCGCGATCGGCGGCGGCGAGCGTTCCGCCTTCCTCGCCGCGCAGCTTGGTGTAGAGCTCGGCCCGCTGCGCCTCGAGGTCGGCGATCCGCAGACGGAGATCCGCCTGTGGATCGGGCGACTCGCGGCGGCGCATTACCAACCAGGAGGCCATCGCGCCGCCGAGCAAGCCGGCGAGCAGGATCAAGAGCGGCAGGGTGCCGATGGCGCTCAATCGGAGGTCTCCTTGCGCACCCGCTCGCGATAGTCGGCGAGCGCGGGGTCGGCGGCGGAGGCGCTACGAACGCTCCGGCTGCGGGTCAGTCGAGCGATCAGGGCGCCGCCGAGGGCGAGCAGCGCCACAGGCAGCACCCAAACCACCAGGTTGAAGCCGCGAGGCTTCGGGACCAGCCGGATGAACTCACCGTAGGCCTGCTCGAAATAGTCGAGCACCTGCTCCTCCGAGTAGCCGGCGGCCAACAGCTCGCGGACTTCGTGCCGCATGTTGAGGGCGGAGATCGACCGCGAAGCGGCGATCGATAGGCCTTGGCAGACTGGGCAGCGCATCCGCGACGCCAGGCGCTCGGTGACCCGGTCGAGCTCGGCCCCAGAGCGCGGCGGACCGGCCGGGTCACCGAGAGGCCGCGAGACGGCGGTACTGGCCACTGGCGCCACTGGCGCCGCTGGCGGCTCGAGCGGCTGCGTCGAGCCCGGGAGCGCGAGCGCCACGGCGAGTGCCGCGGTGAGCAGCGCCCAGGCAACGCCAGCGCGCGCGATCGACAGCAGACCTTGGCTCACGGTGGCTTTTCTTTCAGGCGGGCTAGAGCAGCGGCTCGAGGGTGGCGCGCAGATGGCTCGCGGTGACCTCGCCAATCACCTTGTCGACGATCTTGCCGTCGCGGTCGACGAAAAAAGTCTCCGGCGGGCCATAGACGCCGTAGGCGATCGCAGCCCTGCCGTCGGGGTCGATCAGCGACGGGCCCCAGCGCCCGCGCTGGTCGACGAACTTCCGGATCAGATTCTCGTCGTCCTGGTAGATGACGCCCAGGAAGTGCGCTTGGCCGCGGTAGTGATCGGCCGCCTGGGAGAGCATGGGATGCTCGACGATGCACGGTGGACAGTAGGTGGCCCAGAAGTTGATCACCACCGGCTGTCCGCGTAGCGCGGCAAGTTCGTAGGTACCGCCATCGATGTCCACCAGCCGGAAGTTCGGAGCCTCTTTTCCGAGCAGCGGCGAGCGGATGAAATGGGGGTCGTAGCGAAACGACACCGCGAGCACCGCCAGCAGCGGCGACGCGACCAGCAGGCCGACGACCAGGACCCGGCGATTCACGTCAGCCTTCCGCGGCCCCCAGCAGGGGGTCGGCGACCGTCTCGCGGCCGGCCGCAGGCCGGGGGACCCAAGGCGGCACCAGGCACAAGCCGGTGCCGAGTACGATCACCATCACCCCGAGCCAGATCCACACCACCGCCGGGGTGACGATCGCGCGCAGGCCGATCTGGCCGTCTCGACTGACGTTCATCAGAGTCAGGTAGAGATCGTGAGTGAGGCCGGTGCGAACCGCCGGGGTGCCCAGAGGGTCGCTTTGGGTCGGGTAGAAGTTCAGCGAAGGCGAGAGGGTGCCGAGCTGTTTGCCACGAGCGGCGATTCTGACCGTCGCCACCTGACGGCTCAGGTGCGGGCTCTCCTCGAGCTGCCCGCCTTGATAGGTGAGGGTGTATGCGCCGATGGTCATCGCCGAGCCGGGTCGCAGAGTGGCCTCGCCATCGACCTGGTAGCTCGACGAGACGGCGACCGCGACAAAGGTGACCAGCACGCCAAAGTGCGCGAGATAGGCGCCCAGCCGTCGCGGGGTGAGACGGATCGCCCGGCCAAGTGCCACCGGCGTCGTTTCGCCCAGGTGCCGCCGGCGCTCGCGAGCGGGACGCAGACCCTGGTCGGCGGTCACCCACAAGGTGTAGCCGGCGAGGGCGCAGGCGGAGAGCACCCCCAGCGACCGGCCGCCGAGCAGCCAAGCGACCAGCGCCGCGACCGCTGCCGCCGGGAGTGGCCATAGCAGCGCCCGGCGGGCGTGCTGGGGGTCAGCGCTGCCCCAAGGCAGCGCCGGGCCAAGTCCCATCAACAGCACGAGACTCGAGAACAACGGCACCGCCATGCGGTTGAAATAGGGCTCCCCGACCGAGACCTTCACCCCCTTGACGGCTTCGGCGAGGATCGGGAACAGGGTGCCGACCAAGACCGTGAACATCAGGGCGACGAACAGCAGGTTGTTGACTAGGAATCCGGTCTCCCGCGACAGCGGACCGGTAGTCACCGGCGCCGGGCTCGCCAGGGTGTCGATGCGCAGCGCCAACAGCACCACCACCGCGACGGCGCAGATCCCGAGAAAACCCAAGAACATGGGTCCGATCGGAGTCTGGGTGAACGAATGTACCGAGTTCACGACCCCCGAGCGGGTCAAGAAGGTGCCGAGGATGGTCAGCAGGAAGGAGATCATCACCAGGATCACGGTCCACGCCTTGAGCGAGCCGCGTCGTTGCTGGACCACCGCCGAATGGACCGCCGCGATCGCGGTCAACCAGGGCAGGAACGACGCGTTCTCGACCGGGTCCCAGGCCCAGTAGCCGCCCCAGCCCAACACTTCGTAGGACCACCAACCGCCGAGCATGATCCCGAGAGTCAGGAACGCGGTTGGCACGAGCAGCCAGTTGCGCAGCGGTCGCAGCCAGGTCGGCCCGAGCTGGCCGCGCAGCAACGCTGCCACTGCCATCGCGAAGGGCACGGTCATGCCGACGTAGCCCAGATAGAGCATCGGCGGATGAATGATCATCAGCAGGTGGTTCTGGAGCAGGGCGTTGGGGCCGGGGCCGTCGGTGGGGATCGGCGCCGGCATCGCCTGGAACGGGTTGGCCGGTCCGGCGAGCAGCAGGCTGAAGAACATGCCGACGCTCAGGATCGTGCCTAGGGTGTAGGCGAGATAGTCGTCGTGGCCGCGACGCTGGAGCATCGTGACCCCGGCGGTGAAAAGTCCCAGGATCAGCCCCCAGAACAGGATCGAGCCCTCGAGCGACGACCACAGCGAGACGATCGTAATGTGGAGGGGAGTGGATCGCGAGCCGACCTGGGCCACGTAAGACACCGAGAAGTCGTGGCGCACCAGTGCCCACTCCATCACCAGGGTCGCCAGGGCCATGCTGGCGGCGAAGCCCAAGGCGATGGCCCGCACCAAACGCAGCCCGAACGCCGATCGCCGAGCGCCCGCGACGAAGCCGACCGGTGCGCCGACGGCGCACAGCAGCAACGCGAGGAGTACGAAGCCCTGACCGAGGGTCGAGCTCATGTGTCGGCGCCGCCGAACTGCATGGTCTTCATCAGCTCTTCCATGCTCCGTTCGTCGGCGGCACCCGGCGCCTGATACTCGTTGTCGTGCTTGACCAACAGTCGGCGGGTCTCGAAGTGGCCGGCGGTGGTCATGGTGCCCTCGAGCACCACGCCGATGCCTTCGCGGAACATCGCCGGTGGCACCGTGCGGGCGCGGACCGGGACGCGATGGCTGCCGTCGCTGACCACGAAGTCGAGGGTGAGACCATCGTCGCCGCGCACCAGACTACCGGCCTCGACCAAGCCGCCGAGACGGATGTTGGCTCCCTGGGCCTTCGCCCCGGCTTCTTGGAGCTCGGTTGGACTCCAGTAGTAGACCAGGTCCTCACCGAGGTTGCCGAAGGCCAGCAGCGCGAAGGCGCTGGCGGCGATCGTTACCGCGACGACCGCGAGCAAGCGACGGCGATGGAGGGTGGTGCGGGCGTCGCGCTGGGCGTCGGTCATGGCTGCAGTCCTTTTCCTAGAAAGCTCAACGGGGCTTGGGCGCCTTGGCGTCCCCGTCAAGCGAGCGCAAAGCGCGCAGGCGCCAGAACAAACTGGCGCCATAGAGAGCCAAGACCGCGGCCGCAAACGCGTAGCCCGCGATCACGTAACCCCAGCCACCGACTATAACCCCCTCGGGCAATGTTCCCTTCCTTTCCCGGAATGCCGGAAACCCCTTAGGCCCGGAGCCGCGACTCCTCATCCGACGGTCGCGGCGACCTGCCGTGCCGCCGGTTCTGGCGCTTGCTCGTGAGCCTGGCGCACCACTTCGAGGCGAGCGCGCATCAGGATGAACCACAGAGACAGCAGCAGAATCGCCACCAAATTGATCCGGAACGGCAGCACCATCGCCGAATCAACCGTATCGGGACTCGACTGCACCTGGTGAAGTGATCGCCACCAGCGGACGCAGAAGTAGATCAGCGGCACATCCACGTAGGCGACGATCGTGGTCACTGCGGTCCACACCGCCCGCCTCTGGGGGTCTTCGACGAAACTGCGCAAGGCCATCACGCCGCTGAACAGCAAGAGGGCCAGGAGAGCCGTCGTAAGCCGCACGTCCCAAGCCCACCAGACGCCCCAGGTCGGTTTGGCCCACAGCATCCCGGTGCCGAGCATGATCACGTTGAGCACCAATCCGGCCTCGATCGCGGCAGCGGTCAAGGCATCCCAACGCGCCTTCGCGGTCCACAGCGACAGCACCGCGAACACTCCGGCGAAGGTGAAGATGAGCAGTGCGTTCATCGCGTGGGGCGCGTGGATGTAGAGCATCCGCGACACCTCACCCATGTGGCGCTCGGGGGGCGCCTGGAAGAGCCCGAAGGCCGACCCGACCAACAGTAGAGCCAGCCCGACGGCGCCCAGTGCATGGTGCCAAGTGAGACGGGTGGTGAGACGGTTCATCAACCCTCCTCGAGGACGTAGGGCGCGAGGACCCCGGACAGGCTCCAGTAGATCACATCGAAGGCGACCAGGAACTGGGTCCACTCGTCGAGCTGACCCATCGGATCGCCGAGCAACACCAGGCCAAAGGCCTTGACCGCCGCGAGCAGCATCGGCACTTCGAGGGGGTACAACAGCAGGGGCAGCAGGACATCACGGCTGCGGACTCGGACGGTCATCGCCGAGTAGAGGGTCCCCGGCGCGGCCAGGCCGCCCGCGGCTAGCGCCCACAGGCCGAGGAGCTCGAGCAGCTGGGTGGCATGGACGTCGACGTTGTACAGCACCAACGCGATCGGCACCAGAATCGGCGCCATCAAGAGCAAGAACAAGGCGTTGCCCACCGCCTTGCCGTAGAACACCGCGACCGGTTCGACCGGCACCAGCAGCAAGCCCTCGAGGGCGTGGTTCTCGTCCTCGATGCGGAAGCTCTCGGCGAGGCCGAGGGTCGAGCTCAACAGCAGCGCGAGCACCAGGAAGCCGGCGGCGCCGGCGCGCAGCATGTCGCTGTCGGCGTCGAGCGCGAACGAGAACAGCATCAGGGTGACCAAACCGAACAGCACGATCGACACCAGGCGCGAGCGCCGCCGCCACTCGAGGAGCAGGTCCTTGCGCAGCACCGTGGCGGTCTGTCGGAGCAGCGTGCGCAAGGTCACGACTCACCCTGTCGGCGGGCCAACAGGTCGGCGGCGGGCCCCTGCCAGGCGATTTGTCCGCGCTCGAGCCACAGCGCCCGGGTGCAGGAGCGGGTCGCGCGCTCGAGCGAGTGCGAAGCCATGACCACCGTTGTGCCCTGGTCGCGGAAATCGCGCAGCCAGCGCTCGACCATGTCCTGGCCTTCGGGGTCGAGGGCGGCGAAAGGCTCGTCGAGCAGCACCAGCTGCGGGCGTTCGAGGGCGGTGCGCAACAGGGTGAGCCGCTTGCGCATGCCCGCCGAGAACCCGGCGACGGTCTGGTGTGCGTGTTCTCGAAGTCCTACCCGTTCAAGCAGGTCGACGAGCTCTCCGGCCGGGCGGGGCCTCGGCAGCAAGCGGTTCCACAGCGCCAGCGACTCTTGCGCGGTGAGCCCGTCGTAGAGGTAGGCGTGGTGGGAGACCAGGGTCAGGCGCTCGCGAACCCAGGACCGAGCCTGGCGCGGGTCGTGACCGAGGACGGCGATCCGGCCGCGGCTCGGACGCAGCAAACCGCTGGCGATGCGCAGCAAAGTCGTCTTGCCGGAACCGTTAGCGCCGGCAACCAGCAGTGATTCGCCGACCGCAATCTCGAGGTCGACGTGGGCGAGCGCCCAGTGAGCGCCGAATCGACGGCCGAGCCGTTGGGTGGAGAGGGCGAGGTCGGGCACGACGCAAAACTATCGTAGGTCGCCGAGGAGAGGGCTTTGGTTGCGGACGTTTTGGCGCTTTCGCGCGTAGGCCGTAGCATGCTGCGGATGCACGATCGGCCGCTCGAGGCCCCTCCGGGGCGGCCCACCGGCGTTTGGCTCGCGACGCTCGCCGCTGTTTTGGGATGGGCGGTCTTGGGATGTGTGACGGCGCGGCCGCCGGCGTCCGCCGCACCGGCCGCGGCGGTTGTCGATCTCGAGCAGCGGGCCTTGGTGTTGCTGCTCGAGGACCGCCGGCTGTGGGAGCCGGTCGCGGTCGAGGCCGCGCTCTCGGCTGGAATCGAGGCTCGCCGCAGCCTGGCGCTGGCACTCGGCCGGATCGCCGACCCTCGGGGCGAGCAAGCGTTGCTCCAGCTGCTGCGTGACCGCGAGCCAGAAGTCCGCCGAGCCGCCGCCTTCGCACTCGCTGCGTTCCGCGGTCCGACCGTCGACGCGGCGTTGCTGATGGTGGCCGCCGAGCCCGACCGCCTCGCCGGCGAACAGGCGATCCGAACCCTGGGCCGTCGGAGGGTCTCCTTGGGCACCGTCGGCGGCGCGCTCCGGGATCTGCCGCCGGCCGAGCTGTGGGCGCGGTTGACTCCGACCCTGTCGGTGTTCCCGGCCGCCCAACGCCTGGCCACCGGGCTCCTAGCTCGCAGTCAGGCGCCGGCCGAGCTGCGGGCGAGCGCCGACTGGGCCATGGTTCGCGACCCGCCACCGGAGGCCCTGGAGACGCTTCGCGATCTGTTGACCGGGAGCGATCCTTGGCTGCGCGGCTGGGCGGTCGCCGCGCTCGGTTCTCGAGGCTCGGGTGACGATGTCGAGATCGTGGTCGGTTTGCTCGGCGACCCGGCGGGGTTCGTTCGGCTGCAGGCGACGAAGGCGCTGGGTGAGCTGCTGCGGCGGGGCGTCGCGCGCTCGCCGACCGGCCTGGTCGAGCGCCTCGCCGAGCGCCTCGGCGACGAGCACGCAGGGGTCCGCCTGGCGGCCCTTCACGCTGCACGCTTCGCGCCGCCCAGTGCCACGCTCACCAACGCCCTCGAGAGCTCGTTCGCCGATCTCTCGCGCTCGGCCGGCGAGCGTTGCGCCGCCCTCGAGGCGCTGGGTGCACTCGGTGCGCCGCGCGGATTCGATCTTCTCGCAAGCGCGGCGAAGGCTGCCGAAGAGCGGCTACGCGCCTGCGCCGCCGCCGTCGCCGCTCGCTCGGGGCTTGCCTCACTCGCTGTGACTCTGGTCGACGATCCGTCGCCGCGGGTGCGCGCGGCGGCGCTCGTCGGTCTCGGTGCCGGTTCGGACCCGGCCGTTACGTGGGTTCGACGCGGGCTGGTCGATCCCGATCCGGGGGTGCGTGCAGCGGCCTCGGCGCTGCTCATCGATCGACCCGTTCTGACCCTCGAAGATCTACTCCGTGCTCCGCTCAAAGACGAGATCCACGCCCGCGGACTGCCGAAGGTCGAGCCCGACGTTGCCGCCCGGGTGGGGCTGGTGCGGGCGATCGGGGCACGCGGCGGTGCCGAGCGGATGGAGCGCGGCGCCGCGCTGCTGCTGCTCGAGTCGGTGGTGCGCGAGGACCCGTCGCCGACGGTTCGGGCGCAAGCGGGCCGTAGCGTCGAGGCCCTCGGCGTCGAGGCCCCGAAGGTGAGCGGGTCCGCGGGGCTGAGCTTGCCCGCCTACCGCGAGATCGTAGAGCGCACGATCGCTGATCGCCAACTCGTGCTCGAGACCGCGCACGGGGCGATTCGGGTCCGCCTCGAGTGT
>JAQBHE010000473.1:0-2551 GCA_032128015.1 Holophagae bacterium | reverse complement strand
CAAGTGGCCGACATCGTAGGTCACGCGTCCGACGAACGGCCGGGAGGCCGGGGCGGCATCGGTGGAGCGAGTCGCCACTCCCAGGGCGCCGATCGACCAGCGTCCCGCGTTGCCGAGCACCTTGACCCCGGCATCGAGCGGCACGATGCCGCCCTCGAACAGGCCGACGCGCCGAGAGAAGAACGGGATGAACCGGTCCTCGAGACCGCTGCCGAAGCGAAAGAAGTTCGAGCCTTCGAGAAAGAAGCCGCGCTTCTCGGGGAAGAACAACGGAAAGCGGGTGAGGTTCACTCTTCGCGAATCGACCTCGGTCTCGGCGAAGTCGGTGTTCACCGAGGCCAGCACACCGAGCTGCGACGTGACGTTGTAGGCGAGATCGAAGCCGCCGTCGGCCTCGCTCGAGCGGCCGAGAACGACGGTGTCGGCGGCCCGGGCCAGGCCATAGGGAGAAAGCTCGATGCCCTTGCCCTGGCGCAGGGCTTCGAGCCCCAGAAGGACCCCGGCGCGACGCAGATCCACGAGCGCGGCGTCAGGAGTCGCGGCCGTCCAACGCAGAGTCAAGCGATCGCGCGGCACGTTGCGTTCGACGTTGAGGCCCCAGCTGCCGGCGCCCGGACGGAAGCGCAAGGTGCGGGCGTCGATCGCGATCTCCGCTGTCCAGCCGCTCGCGGAGCGCACCGCTCGGGCGTCCCAGATTCCATCCCAGTCGAAAGCAGCCTCGTCGTCGCCGGCCGCGATCAGACCGTCCTGACGAGCGCCGGCGGCGTTGATGCGGAACAGGTAGCCGGTCTGGCGGTCACCAAAGGTGTCGAGCACGAGGGTCACGGTGTCGTCGCTCGAGAGCTCGGCGTCGCGCTGGAGAGCGTGGACCGCGATCTCGTCCGGGCGCGGGTCAAAGCAGCGCACCCCCACGAACAAGTGCCGACCGTCGGAGAGGAAACGGATCTCGGTTCGGAAGGGTGTGGGCACCCCGGGCTGGGGGTCCTGCTGGGTGAGGTCGGCGATCGTCCCGGCGACGCTCCACGCCGCTTCGTCGAGGCGACCGTCGAGGTCGATCCGCTCCGTGCTCATCGAGGCGCGGACCGTAGCGTTCGGCGCCGCATCCTCCGCCGCCGCCAACAGCGCGCTCGGCGGCAGAAACAACGAAACCGCGACGATCCATCGGGTTGCACAGGCGGAAGGACGTGGCATCGCGGCACACTACTCCAGTCACTCTGCTTGGGAAACGACGGGTTCCCGGCCGCACGTCGACCTCGAGAGACTTCGACAACGAATGCACCGTGACACCATGCTCGGTAGAGTTTGTTGGTTCGCAGCGCGTTCTTGACCACGCGCCACGGATCCGACTCGCAAGCGACCCTTCCATGAACCGGATCAAAGCCTCGACCGTCGGGCTCCTGGGTCCCGACCGCACCCTTCGTCGGCGGCGATCGCGATGAGGGTCTGCATCCTGGCCGTGCCCTACGACTCCGGCCACCGGGACGAGCGGATGGGCGCCGGTCCCCTAGCCCTGCTCCCAGAGCTCGAGGCACGGCTCGCTCAGGCCGGACACCAGGTCCGTCACGAGATCGTGGAACTGCCTCCCGACGTGTTCCCGATCGAAGTCCCTGCCGCCTTCGAACTGAATCGTGAGCTCTCGAGAAGGGTGCGACGGGCCGCAGACGACGGCGAAGCGCCGCTGGTGCTCAGCGGCAACTGCAACGGCGCCGTCGGCGCCCTCGCCGGGATCGGAACAGCGCGACTCGGCCTGGCATGGTTCGACGCGCACGGCGATATCAACACCCCCGAGACCACCGACAGCGGATACCTCGATGGCATGGGGCTCGCGATCGTCATCGGTCGCTGCTGGCGGCGGCTCGCCGCGAGCGTCCCGGGGTACCAGCCGTTGGACGAGGACCGCGTTCTGCTCCTCGGAGTGCGCGATCTCGACCCCGAGGAGGCGAAGCTGGTGGCGTCGTCGAAGGTGCGGGCCTTGTCACCGGACCAAGTCCGCGAGAACCTCTCGGCCCTGCTCGCGGATCTCGCCCCCCGGGTCGACGGAATCTACGTCCATCTCGACCTCGATGTCCTCGATCCATCGGAAGGGATCGCCAACCAGCTGCCGGTAGCCGACGGCCTGAGCGTCGACGAGATCGAGCGCGCGGTGGTCGGGATCAAGCGCCAGATTCCCATTCGGGGAGTCGGACTCGGTTCCTATGATCCGCGGTGCGATCGAGATGGCCGGGTGGCGATCGCTGCCGTGCGGTTGTTCGTGGCGGCTTTCGAGTTGAGGAGCCTGTCCGCGGTCTCGAGGCAGGCGCCGACGATTTTTTGAGCAAACCGATCGATGACGCTGCTCTGTTTTCACGCATCCGCTCGCTGCTCCGCTTCAAGATGCTACGCGATGAATTGAAGCTGCACGAGGCAACCGTTCGCCAGCTCGGTGCCCAGCCGACGCTGTGGACCGTGGCCGACGATCCCGACGCCGCGTATCGCGTGCTGGTGGTCGGCACGGATCGGCGGGACGCCGAGCAGATCGCGGCCATGACGAAGCAGGCCGAAGTGCTCGCGA
>JAQBHE010000472.1:0-17387 GCA_032128015.1 Holophagae bacterium | reverse complement strand
CAGCGGCATAGCTGGGTAGCTACGTTCGGAAAGGATAACCGCTGAAAGCATCTAAGCAGGAAGCCCACCTCAAGATTAGGTATCCCTGAAGACCCCTGGTAGACTACCAGGTTGATAGGCGGAGGGTGTAAGCGCGGCGACGTGCTTAGCCTACCCGTACTAATCGGTCGTTCGGCTTGACCAATCTCGATTATTTTTCCCGGCATGATGTCAACGATGCCGGGGAAGATCTTCGCGAGGCCGGTTTGTGTTCAGACGAGTCTCACTGATAGCCAGGAATCCGATTCAGTTCTTTTTCTTTCTTACGATGTTTGAGGCATCAGTTTTTCCGGTGGCCTTAGCGTGGGGGAAACACCCGTTCCCATTCCGAACACGGCAGTTAAGCCCCACAGCGCCGATGGTACTGCGCCGGCAACGGTGTGGGAGAGTAGGTCGCCGCCGGGAGATTTTTTTACGGCCCTCGGGAAGCCCCGAGGGCCGTTCTGTTCTCAGGGGTAGTACCCGCTCATCGCCTTCACCCGGGCTCCGGGCACCGAAACGTTGACGGTCACCGAACGAAACGAGTCCGATGACGAATCGTTCGTCGACTGGTATGCGACCAGGTACTTGCCCCGTAGCTCGCTCTGAATCCGGTCGTAGACCGCGCCCAACTCGGCGATATCGCGGATGAAGTATGAGTCGCCGCCAGTTTCCACGGCGATCTCGGTCAGCCGTTTTCGCGCCTGGGCGTCCGGCACTCCGAGGCCGATTGCGTAAACCGCGACTCCGGCGCGCCGCGCATACTCGAGGGTGTCGGAATAGCTGAAGCGGCTCACCTCGTCGAGCCCATCGGAGAGCAGAAGGACCGCCCGCTGCCCGGAGACGCCATTGAGGTAGTAGAGGGCGAAGACCAGGCTGTCGTAGAGCGCGGTCTGACCCTCCGCAGTGAGTCCCACCAACCCGCCACCGAGCCGTGGTAGCTCGTTCGTCAGTTTGACCCTGAGATCGGGAAATCGGTTGAAGCTCATGACCGCTGCTCGATCGCGAGCGGTGATCGCCTGTTCGAGGAAACGCAGCGCCGCGCGTCGCGCGCTGTCGAGGGCGTCGCCCATCGACGCCGAGGCGTCGATCAGAATCCCGACATTGATCGGAAGGTTCTCGACTTTCTCGAACCGCGAGACGGTCTGTGGCGAGCCGTCCTCACGAACCCGAAACGCTGACTGCTCGAGGTCGGCGATCGGCCTGCCAGCGCGATCGGTGACCGTGGCGAAGATCTCCACGAACTGCACCTCGACCTCCTCGAGCAGGTCGGGAGCGTTGACAAAAACGACAGCCTCCGCCGTGGAGCCGTCCACCAGGTAGGCCACTGCGCGAAGGTAGGCCGCCGCCGGCGTGACCGGCAGTTGCAGCGGCTGCACGAAAGGCTCTTGATAGAGAGTGGCTGCGAGGTGCTCGTTGACCCACAGTTCCAAGCGCTCGACCGCGCTGCCGTCGGGGACCCGAGCGTCGACCCGTGCCTCGACCCTGCCCGCATACTCGCCGCCGCGGCGGGGCTCGACGAAACTGATCGAGAACCGATGACCGCCAGCGTTGATCTCGCGTTCGTCGGCGGCGACCACGGCACCAGCAGCGTCGAGCGCCTCCACCCGCAACACGTGCAGCCGTGGGAACTCACCGAGGTCGAGCTCGACGTTGTAGGGAGGCCGCGTCTTGGTGACCACCGGCTGGTCGTCGAGCGAGAAAGCTACCGCCCCGATGGCGCCGGTAGTCAGGGTATCGAAGCGTACCAGCCCGGTCTGAAGCTCCTGAGAGGAAGGCACGATTCGTACCGTTGTCTCGCCGAGCGCCCAAGAAGTAGTCGCCGAATCGTAGAGTTCCGCGGTCTCCGGGTCCGCGATCGCATCGATCGCCACGTCGACCTCGAGCCGTGGCACCACCAGCTCCCGCTCGAGACGTGCTAACCGTCGCGAGTTGAGGTCTTCCACCCGGACCACCAGCCGGTAAGTGCCGGGCCGCAGCAACCGCTGGAAAGCCAGGGGCAGCAGGGCTGGAGCGTCCAAGAGCGGAAAGCCATACTGCACTCGAAACGACTCGAACAGCCGACCGTTGCGAAGGACTTCGCCGACCATCAGGAAGTCGTAGGATCGGTAACCGCCAAAGTCGGACGCCGTGGCCGCCGCGGCACCGACCGTCACCTGACCTTGGGCCACCGTGCGATTCTGATGGCGCCCTAGGAAACCGACGTCTAGCTCGGCGTCGAACAACTCGGCGCCGGCCGGCACTTCGGTCGAAGCCGCAGAGAACGCGGCCACCCACTCCATACTCCGCGGTTGCGGTTTGAGCAGAACTCGGTCGATCAGCGCCGCGTAATCGGAGCCTTCGCCCTCGATCTGCCGTACCAAGCCGTCGAGCAATGTGCCGTTGATGCAGGCCCGGGCCGAGCGCACAACTCCGTCGAGCGACCCGAGTCCAGGCCGCCACACCCTCGCCGGCCCGATCCCACCGTCGCCGCGCACAAACACCACCAAGAAGCCGAAGTCGACCTCATCGCTCCGCGAATACGCCCAGATGACCGAGGGGATCCGGGTCGTCGTGCAGCGAACCTGAACCTCTCGTCCGGGCGGACCGTGGACCGCCAGGATTCGGGCACGGTCATCGTTCAGGGTGCCGTAGTTGGCGCGAGCGAAGGCGATGCGCTCCTCGTAGCGCTCACGCATCTCGTTGCGGCCGGTCTCCGGATACGGGTCCCGAACCCTCCAGAAGCGCTCGATGAATGCCTCGCGTTGGTAGTCATGACCGAGGCGACGAAATAGCGTCAGCTCCGAAGCCAAGATGATCGGCTGGACCTCTTCGAGCCAGCGCGCGAAACGCACCGCAGAGTCCGGCGTTGGCGAGGTCTCCTCCGCGGCTGTCGAAGGGCTCGCGAAACCGGCGAGCAGTAGGAGGCCAAGCCAGGCTCGGCGTGGCGCGGGTGACCAGAACGACCGCCGCGGGCCGAGGCCCTTCTGGGCTGGTGGCCCGGACCTCGCGCCGCCGTCGCCCATGAGGGTGCCGTTGATACGGGTGTTTGCTCCCAAAAAGTCTCCCCGCCTGGACCACGCGGCGGCGACCCGCTCGCCGACCTCCGCGAGAACGTTTGCCTCTGGCTATACTATCGCCATGGCCCGGGCATCTGCAGATGACCGTGCCGCACGTCACGACCCGAGCCCTCGAACGTGCTGCCCAGCATCTCAGGGGCCAAGATCCCATCCCGGCACGTTCGGCCCGAAGTGCCACAGGAGCCCGGAGCGACCCGAATCACGTGGCCGCTCCTCCGTCGCGGAGATATCAGCCATGCCTAGACGCCTCACCTCCCAGCTTCGCAGCCCACTTCACGTCGCCCTGCACTACGTCGCGCTGCTGGTGCTCGCGACCACCGCGATGGCCAAGGGCGCGGCCGCCCAACTGCCGCCGGAATCGGTCGACCTCGGACTGGTGAAGATCAGCGAGGTGATCAAGAGTGGCGACCTCTGCCCGGTGCACCTGGTGCCGTCGGCGGCCGACGGTGAGACCTGGTCTTTTGGTGGCAAGGAGTACCGCGGCAGCCAGCCTGGATCAAAGGCCGCCTTCCTCGCGAGCCCCGAGAAGTACGCGGCAGCGGCCGCCAAGGAGCGCTTCGTCGCCAACTTCATGCTGGCGATGAGCACCATCTGGTGCCCGATCACCGACGAGGTGACCCCTGGCGGCCGCAAGCAGGTCAAGGGGCTTGGCTACAAGTGGGAGAGCTGCTGCTCGTTCTGCGACGAAGAGATGACGGAGGACAACTTCCACGAAGCTCTCGATCGCCTAAGAGCCCGCGCCCAGGAGAGCTACGACCTCACCGGCGGGGTCTACAGCGAAGGCGCCAAAAGCCCGGTCGAAGGCGCCATCAAAGAGGGCAGTTAGTTCGTCCTGGTAGGTTCGTTCTGCGGCACGTCGCGGCGGGTCGGGCTCGGCCGCTCTCACACCATCGGGAACCGCCTCTCTTGCCCCGCATCACCAAGGTCTACACCCGCACCGGGGACGATGGCAGCACCGCCCTCGGCAGCCGGCGCCGGGTGGCCAAGGACGCGGCCCGGATCGAGGCTTTCGGAACGGTCGACGAGCTGAGCTCTCAAATCGGCCTCGCGCTCGCAGCCGGCGTCGACCCTCGGCTCGAGGGGGAGCTGACGCGGATCCAGAACGAGCTCTTTCACCTCGGCTCCGACCTTTGTGTGCCCGAGGAGGACAAGGCGGAGATGCCGGTTCCGGGTGTCGAGGATCGGCACGTCGATGCCCTCGAACGCCTGATGGACCAGCTGAGCGAGGAGCTCGAACCGCTCGCGAATTTCGTGCTGCCGGGAGGCACGGTGGCCGCGGCGCAGTTGCACATCGCGCGGACGGTGTGCCGGCGGGCGGAACGACGGCTGGTCAGCCTGGCGGCCGGGGAAGCGGTCGGCCAGGCTACCGTGCGCTACCTGAACCGCTTGTCCGACGCCCTGTTCGTGATGGCGCGATACTCGAACCACCGCTCCGGGGCCGCCGAGCCGCTGTGGGACAGCCGCGCCTGAGTGCGCGGCCGGCCTGAGCGCTGGGGCCGGCGTTTGCCGCCAGCGGCTACGAGACCGTTTCTCGCACCACCTCTTCGATGGTGGTGACCCCGTTGCGGATCTTGTGCAGACCGGAGGCGCGCAGCGAGACCATGCCCTCTTGCAAAGCGCGTTGGCGCACCTCGTAAGAGCTGGCGCCGGAGAGGATCATCTCGCGGATCTCGTCGCCGATCGTCATCACCTCGTAGAGCGCGGTCCGTCCCTTGTAGCCAGTGTTGCTGCAGCGCTCGCAGCCCTTGCCGCGGAACAGTTGGATCGACGAGGCTTCTTCTTCCGAGAAGCCGACATTGACCAACGCCGCGGCGGGAGCATCGACCGGCTCTTTGCACTGGGTGCAGATGCGCCGCACCAGCCGCTGGGCCACCACGCAGTGCACGGAAGTGGCAACCAGGAACGGCTCGACGCCCATGTTCATCAGGCGGTTGATCGTCGACGGCGCGTCGTTGGTGTGCAGCGTCGACAGCACCAGATGGCCGGTCATCGCGGCCTTGATCGCGACCTCGGCAGTCTCGAAGTCGCGGATCTCTCCGACCAGGACGATGTTCGGATCCTGGCGCAGGAAGGAGCGCAAGGCCGACGCGAAATTGAGGCCGATCGACTCCTTCATCTGGACCTGATTGACGCCCAGCAGGTTGAACTCCACCGGGTCTTCGGCGGTGACGATGTTGACGTCGGTGGTGTTGATTCTAGACAGGGCCGAGTACAGCGTGTTGGTCTTGCCAGAGCCGGTTGGTCCGGTGACCAGCACCATGCCGTAGGGCTGGGTGATGGCGTGCTCGAACTCGCGCAACGACTCGGCCTCGAACCCGAGCTTGGACAAGTCCAGCATCAAGTTGTCCTTGTCGAGCAGGCGCAGAACGATCTTCTCACCGAACAAGGTGGGGAGCACCGAGACGCGGTAGTCGAGGTCCTTGGTCTTGCCTTGGAGTTTGGTCTTGATCTTGATCCGACCGTCCTGAGGCAACCGCTTTTCGGCGATGTCCAGCTTGGCCATGATCTTGATCCGGCTGGTGATCGACTCGCGAAGCTTGATCGGTGGATTCATCATCTCGTAGAGGATGCCGTCGATCCGATAGCGGACGCGGAACTCGCGCTCGTAGGGCTCGACGTGGATGTCGGACGCGCTGCGCTTGATGGCGTCGGTGAGGATGATGTTCACCAACCGCACCACCGGCGCCTCTTGGGCGCCTTCCTCGAGATCCTCGAGGTCGACGTCCTCTTCCTCGTCGAGCACCTCGAGATCGGTTGCCGCCCCTCCGTCATCGAGGGTGTCCATGACCTTCTTGAGCTCGACTGCGTGGGTCGATCCGTAGTAGCGGTCGATGGCACGCCGCAGGCTGGGCTCGGAGGCCACCACCGGCTCGACGTCGTACCCGGTCATGAACTTGATGTCGTCCATGGCGAATACGTTGGTCGGATCGATCATCGCCAGAGTCACCCTCGATCCGGCCTTTGACACCGGCAGGATGGTGTACTTGCGCGCGACATCGGCCGGAATGATCTGGATCACCGTGTCGTCGACGTCGATTTGGTTGAGGTCGACCGAGGGCACTCCGAAGTGCCGGGACAGGAAGTCCACCAGCCGGTGCTCGTCAACGAACCCGAGCTTGACCAGGTTGGAACCCAGCCGTCCGCCTTGCTCGCGTTGAGAGACCAGGGCCTCCTGGAGCTGTTCCTCGCGAATCAGCCCGGCGCGGATCAAGAGCTCGCCCAGACGGTTGTCCATATGACCGGTGTCCTGCTCGAGAGGTTAGCGCGCAGTATCGCGTCTAGGGACCGACCGTGGGGTTCGAACGCCCCTGGCGAGGGCGACGGTCGGGACGTCTGTTCTGCGGATCGCGAGTCTCCGGATCGCGAGCGACTTCCCGCGTCTCACTGCCCAGTGATCGAGCAGGAACCGAAGGCGTTTCCGTCGCCCGAAGAGGCGCCGAGACTGTAACACAGTCGCCGCTGAGGTATCCCGCCGTCAGCCGCGACCGGGCAGCGCCCGCGCCCGTGCGATGAGATCTCGAGTCGCGTGATCCTTGGAATCGCCTACCAGCTCGGTCCGGCCGCCGTAGCTCGCCACGACCCGGAACTCGGGCACCGCCTCGGGAGAGCCGTAGTCGGTGCCCTTGCAGTGCACCTCGGGCTCGATGCGCGACAGCAGGTCAGCGGGTGAGTCGCCAGCGAACACCACCACGAAGTCGACTGCCTCGAGGCTCGCGAGCAGCTCGGCGCGCTCGAGCGCGGGGACCAGCGGGCGTCCCTCGCCCTTGAGCCGGGCGACACTGGCGTCGTCGTTGATCGCGACCAAGAGACGATCGCCGCGCCGACGTGCGGCGCGGAGGTACCGAACGTGACCGACGTGGAGAAGGTCGAAGTGACCGTTGGCGAACGCCAGGGTGAGACCTTGCTGCCTGAGGTCAGCACGAACCGCGACCATGTCCTCTGGGCTCAGCACCCGGCCCATCGCAGGCGCTCCAGCAGCCCGGGATCGCGCTCGATCGCGGAGCGCAGCTCTGCTGTGCCCAGCGTCGCGGTCCCGGATTTCATGACCACCACGCCTCCGGCATAGGTCGCCAGGATCGCCGCCTCGACCGCCGATGCTCCAGCGGCCAGCGCCAGGGCGAGCGCGCCGATGACCGTGTCGCCCGCGCCCGTGACGTCGGCGACCTGGTCCGTGCCGTGGATCGGGATCACCAGGGTCGGCCGTCGCTTCTGGAACAGCACCATGCCCCGTCGCCCGCGAGTGACCAGGAGAAAAGCGACGCCCAGGCGCTCGAGGAGTCGCGGTCCGGTGGCCAGAAGCGCGGCTTCGTCGTCGAGCGAATGACCGGCGAGGGCCTCGGCTTCCTCTTGGTTGGGAGTCGCGCCGTCGAGGTCACGGAACTCGCCCAAGCGGTATCGGCTGTCGACGAGCAGCTGGGCGTTGAGGCCCAAGACTGAACGCAGCCGCTGACACCATTCCGGCGGTACCGCGCCGTAGCCGTAGTCGGAGAGCACCGCAACGACCGGCCCGCCTCGGCCGTTCACCGAATCGCGCAGGCGCTCCTGGATGCCGTCGAGCTCCGCTTCGGTCGGAGTGCTACCGCTTCCCGAGTCGATGCGGACCACCTGCTGGGGGTGGGTGGTCGGCGATCCGGCGAGCACTCGAGTCTTGGTCGGAGTCTGAACCCCTGGCTTTCGCAGCACCCCGGCTGTCGCGATTCCCTGCGATTCCAGGACCGCCAACAGTCGCCCACCGTGATCGTCGTCGCCCACCACTCCGGCGACCAAGGGACGCCCTCCGAGCGCTGCGATATTGGCTGCGGCGTTGGCGCCGCCGCCGGGGACGATCCGCTCCTCTTGCTGCTCCAGGATGAGCACCGGGGCCTCGCGGCTGATCCGTCGCGGCCGCCCGATCAGGAAGCGATCGATCACCAGGTCAGCCACCACCACGACCTGGCGGCCGGTCATCTGAGACGTCAGGTCGACCAGGCGCGCGGCGCCTGGGGCTCGGCGATCGCCAACTTCGGATCGCGAGGGCATCGAGCGAATCTAGCACGCCGGATTGACCGAAGGCTCGATGCCCCAGCATCGGCGAGATCCAGAACGCTGCCGCCGGCCGCGCCTCGTCCTGGCCCTCGCTAGGATGAGGTGAAACCACGATCCCGCTAGGATGGAGGAAGACCCGCGCGGCGTCAGCGAACATGCCGGAAACCGAGATCGACCCCGCTCCAAGCGACAAGACGAAACGGCGGGATCGCCGGCGGCGAGTCGCTCGCGGGACCGATCTCTCGACGATCGGCCTGGTGTTCCCCGTGGCGATGGTGCTCGGCTTCCTCGCTGGTCGCGCCATCGGCGGGGTCTTTGGCTGGGCCGAGGGCGGCGGCCTCATCGGCGGCGGCTTCGGTCTCGCGGCCGGGTTCTACAATGTCTATCGGACCGCGATCGGGCTCGCTGCTGAGGACGAGTCAGGGCCGGAACGCGAGGACCACGGAAGGGACCCTTGAGGGTCAGAGGCTCTTGAAGGTCGACTCTTGAAGGTCACGGATCAGGATATCGGCCGGCGCATCCAGCGCCGCATGGTGTGGCTCGGTCTCGCCGCCGCGGTCGGCCTGTCGTTCCCGCCGGACCCCCTCGCTCTCGGAATCTTGACACTGGCCGTGGCGGCCAGTATCTTCCACTTCCGGGGGCTGCGGGCCCAGGTCGCAACCCTGGATCCCGTCGGTACGCCTTCCGCGGCCCGCGTTTTGCTGGTTTTTCTGCGCCGCAACCTGTTGCTGGCGGCCGGCCTGCTTCTGATCCTCTTCGTCAACCCTTCCCGCCCTCTGGCCCTGGTTCTAGGCGTCTCTACGCTGCCCGCAGCGCTCATGATCGAGGCTCTGGTCCAGGCGTTCGGAGCGCCACGGAGACCTCAGACGAGATCCTAGAACCCTCTCGATCGCGGCCTCGCCTCCGGGGTGTCGCGTCTCTGGTCCTCACAAGAAATGGCAGCAGAAGCGCACCATTCCATCCTCTACCGCCCGGTCAACGCCGCGTGGGAGAGAATCGCGGCCGCGACCGGCATCGAATCTCGGTTCGGCCCGAGCGAGGTTCCCGACCACGTGGTCATGGCGCTGTTCGTTCTCGCGCTGATCGCGGCGCTGGTGGTGCCGCTACGGTTTCGGCTGCGCCGTTCCGAGCCCGGGTGGTTCCAGCAGTTGTTCGAGCTGATCGTCGGCGGACTCAGCAATCTGCTCGACGACGTCATCGGCGAGGGAGCCGCGAGGCGGTTTCTGCCGCTGATCGGCTCGTTCGCGGTGTTCATCTTCCTGTGCAACTTCCTGGGTCAGATCTTCTTTCTGCAGCCGCCGACCCAGAGCCCCTACGTCACCTTCGCGTTGTCGATCACCGCCTGGGCGTTCTACCACCTGATGGGTCTGCGGGCGCATGGAATCGGCTATCTCAAGCAGTTCTTGGGCCCCGGTCCGCCGCCGATGTGGCTGTGGCCTTTGATGGTGCCGCTCGAGATTCTGACGCACGCGGCTCGGGTGCTTTCGCTCGGCATCCGGCTGTTCGGCAACATCTTTGGCGAGCACATTGCGGCCGGGGTGTTCTTCGGCCTGATCCCGTTCCTGGTCCCGTTGCCGTTGATGGCCCTCGGGCTGTTTGCGGCGTTCATCCAGACATTCATCTTCATCATGCTCACCACCGTCTATATCGCCGGCGCTGAAGCGTCGGAGCACTAGGAGTTTCGGAAATGAAGAAGACAGCGTTCATGATTCTCTTTGCCCTCCTGTTGGCGGGCGCGACGACCCCGGTTCTGGCCGCCGCCGAGGAATCGGGTGGCGACGGGGGTTGGGGCCTGGGTCTTGCCATCCTCGGACTCGGCATCGCCGCTGCCGGAGGCGCGCTCGGCCAAGGGCGTGCTTCGGGCGAGGCGCTTTCCGGAATGGCTCGCAACCCGGGCGCCAGCGGCCGGATCCAGACGGCGCTGCTGCTTGGCCTCGCCTTCATGGAGTCCCTGGTCATCTTCACCTGGGTCATGGTGTACCTGCAGTTCGGTTGACGACCCGCTGAGCTTGACCCGTAACGTCATCGCTCAGGGCCTCAGGCGATCGATTCGCACTTCTCCGGGCAGCGCCGGAGAGGAAAGCCGGAGGACCGCGATCGGACTTGTCGTCCTGCTGGGAGCTCGCGGCTCCGCGATGACGGCCGTGTCCCCGGCCGAGGTCGACGTCACTTCGGAATGACGGGCGGCCCCCGGCGAGGGGAAGACAGCCGACGGCGCCAGGTGCCTCTGCGGCCTGTTCAAGAGCCTCCCCGGTGCCGACCTGACGGGTCTGCCCGCCGACGATCATCTCGCGCCGCCGAAAGGTAGCGTGGCACCGATTGTGCTTAGGGATAATCGGAGGGGAGATTAAGGAGGCTCGAGGTGGAAACCGTCGGCGAGGGGTCAGAGAAGGTCACCCGGGACCAGCAACGCTGGGGTTGGGACTTCGAGGCGGCAGCGATGCCGTACGTCGATTCCTTGTACAACACCGCCTATCGGATGGCTCGCAACGCCGAAGACGCCGAGGACCTGGTCCAGGAGACCTACCTCAAGGCCTACAAGTACTACGACAAGTTCCAGGAAGGCACCAACTTCAAGGCCTGGCTGTTCAAGATTCTGAAGAACACGTTCATCAACCGATATCGGAAGAAGCAGCAGGAGCCGGCACTTGCGGCGTTCTCCGAGATCGAGGACGCGTTCGAGACCCTGGTGTCCGCCGAGAGGCCCGGGAGTCTCCCGTCGCCCGAGGAGCGGCTGCTCGAGAACGTTCTCGACGAGCACGTCCAGCGTGCGGTCGACGAGCTACCGCCGGACTATCGGATGGTGGTGCTGCTCGCCGACCTCGAGGACTTCTCTTACAAAGAGATCGCGGAGATCCTCGACATCCCGGTCGGCACGGTGATGAGCCGTCTCTACCGCGGGCGCCGGCAGCTCGAGCAGGTGATGCTCGACTACGCCCGCGATCGCGGTTACCTGCGGTCGGCCGACGATCCGGCGAAGATGCGCAGCCGTCGGCGGGCTAGCTCCTAAGGGCCGCACGCGCGGCTCCAGGGAACAGCCGCGGAGCCCGCCCTGCGTCCGGGCGCCTCAGCGGGGAGCGCCTCAGGCCGGTGCCGGTCCGCGAAATCGACGGCGGCGGAAATACTGCGAACTGCGCCCCGGTTGGACATGCAGGACCCCAAGGTGGGGCCCGAGCAACTTCGCCGAGTGAACACGGACGAGACGATCCCCGCGATGGACTGCGATCGAGTTTTCGAGGTCCTCTACCTCGCCGACGATCCCGGTTTCGACTCCGTGGAACGTCTCGCATACCACGTGCACCTCGATCTGTGCGGCCCCTGCCGAGATCGAGCCGTGTTCTCGCAGCAGGTCATTCGCCTGTTTCGTCAGCGCAGCGAACGGGTGACCGCCCCCTATCGATTGCGGGTTCGGATCCTGCGCAGCTTCGCCCACCGGCGCGAGGTGTAACGGGTTTCCGGCCGGAAGGGCTTCAGCTCCCCGGCACCGCCGAGAGTCGGTTCAGGCTTTCGCGCCAGAACAAGCCCGGCTGTGGTAGCCTGCCTTCCTGCCGTCCGCCCATCCTGCCGCTGAAAGACGAACCCCGCGCTGACTGTGAGCCTCCGAGACTCGGCGTTGCGGCTCGTCCTCTTCGGAGCCCTGCTGTCGCTGGCGGCCGCGACGGTCGGCATGACGCGGCACTTGCGTGACCTGAGCGCCCGGTCCCAGACGGTGCTGGCATCCCCGGTCTACGGCCCGGGAATCGTCGGGGTTGGTGGTGACGCGGTGACGATTCCAGGCTCGTTCGCGGTGCCAGTGGTCGATGCGGTGGACCGCGGCGAGACCCTGAGCGGGGTGTTCGCCAGGCTGGGCCTAGGGCTCGACGAATCTCGCGCTGCGGCGCTCGCGGTGGCCCGCTTCATCGAGCCGCGCCGGCTTCGCGCCGGCTCTCCGTTCACGGCATACCTCGGTCCTGGGGAACAGCTCGAAAGAGTGATCTTCCGCGCCAGCAATGAGGGTGAAGTGCAGGTCTCGCGGGCCGCGACCGGGTGGACCAGCCAGCAGCGCTTGTTCGAGCGCGAGCGGAGAATCACGACGGTTGCCGGAGTGCTCGAGACGGCGCTCGAGACCTCCATGCGCGCCGCTGGCGCCCCCGCCGAGGTCGCGCATCGTCTGGGTGACGTTTTTCAATGGGATCTCGACTTCGCGCGCGACTTGCGTCTGGGCGATCGCTTTCACGTGGTCTACGAAGAGATCTGGCTGGACGGCTCCCGGTCGGGGGTCGGTAGCGTCCTTGCGGCGACCTACGAGAATCGCGGCCGGCGCTTCGAGGCCTATCGGTTCGACGGTGGCTACTACGATGGCGACGGCCGACCCCTGCGCAAGCAGTTCCTCCGCTCGCCGCTGGAGTTCGCTCGGGTCACCTCGAGGTTCACCCACAGCCGCTTCCATCCGGTGCTCAAGGTCTACCGCCCCCATCTCGGTGTCGACTATGGGGCGCCGACCGGAACGCCGGTCCGAGCGACGGCGAACGGCGTCGTGATCTCGGCGAGCTGGACCAAGGACGGCGGCAAGACGATCAAGCTCCGGCACCCCAACAGCTACGCCACCGCATACCTCCATCTCTCGAGATACGCGGCGGGGATCGCGCCCGGAGTGCGGGTGCAACAGAGCCAGGTGATCGGGTTCGTCGGCTCCACCGGTCTCGCGACGGCCCCCCATCTCGACTACCGGGTGACCCAGGCGGGCCGCTACATCAACCCGCTAGAGCTGAAGAGCGAACCGGTTCCGCCGCTTTCGGCGGCAAGGCTCGAGACCTTTCTTGCGGCCCGAGGCGACCTACGCCAGCGGCTGGCACCGCCTCCGCAGCTCGCTGGCGGACCGGTCGCAGGACGATAGCGAACCCCGCCCGTCGGCGTGGCGCGCGGTGCTGCCGGCGTTCAGAAGGACCGGTTGCTCTCGGCGATCAACGCCAGCACTTCGTCGAGGCTGCGATCGGATCCGTAAGCCAGCTCGCGCAGCTCCGACCACAACTGGCCTCGGCCGACCCGGTAGGTCACGCTGTACTCGCCGATCCAAACCAACACCGCACCGGCGCCGTCGGCCGACCACAGCACTCGCTCGATCGGGGCATCGCCGGCCGGCAGTTGGCGGTCAAAGGTCGAGCGCAGCTCGAGGTCGTGGGAGCGCACCTGCGAACCGATGCCTTCGGTGGTCAATTCCAGGTACCGCGATGGCCGCGGATCGTGCGCCCGGGTCAGTCCTTCTCGATCGAGTCGAGCGCCGACGTTGATGATGTGGGCACGAGCCGCGTCGGCGAGCCCGACCGGTGCCTGGCCGACGCCGGCGTTCTCTAGAACGAAGGACTCGGCCGCAGCGGCGAGCCCAGCCACCGAAAGCGGATGGAGCACCCGTCCGACGTTGATGATGTGAGCGCGGGCCGCCGAGGCCAAAGCCGGTAGGTCCAGAGCCGCTCCAGCGAGCACGCTGTCGCGTGCACCGTTCGCAAGCTCGGAGATCGACCCCGGCAGCAGGCGGATCTCGATCGACCGGATTCGGCCGGCCGCCGGGTCGAGGACGCCGACGACGACTTCACGCGGACCGGCGCCCGGCCGGAGCTCCAGCAGCGGGTCGACGCCGGGACCGGCGATAGCGTTGCCCGGACCGAAGAGCGTATCGAGGCGCAACGGTTGCGCGATGGCAGGCTCCAGCGAGCCATCGGACAGCAACACTGGACAGTACAGGACCGCGCCCGAATCCTCGCGCCACACCAGGTGGACGAAGGTCCGTTCGGTGGGTATCCCGTCCTCGTCGGTGAGCCCGATCTCGTCGCGGACCACCAGGAACTGCGGATCGAGCTTCTGGGCGAAAGTGCTCCCGGCGAGAGTGAGTACCTCGGAGAAACCGGCGTGACGGTTGAACGAAGCGAGTTTGAGCTCGGAGTGAATGCCGTTCGTGAGGTCATCCCAAAGCAAGAATGCGGTGTCGATGCCCTCGACGTAGATCAACCGGGGTGAATACTCCCAGCCGAAGTCCTCGGTACCCGGGACGATGAAAACCTGCTTCTTGCCGAGGGCAGAGGTCACGGTCAGCCCGACGGCGCCGCCGCTCTCGCCGCCGATCCCGATGCCGATCAGTCGTTCGTAGCTGTCGCTGCGGACCTGGTAGGTGTAGCCGTCGCGGCCAAGAGAGGTGTCACCTGCAGCACCGGAAGCGGAGCCCGCCACTGGACCGGCGAGCAGGGCCAGTCCGGTTAGCCAAGCTAGAGCATGATTCATGACGCGCATCGTGGCACCTTAGGCCTTGAGATTGACGAGCGCTCGGACATCGGTAGCGAGCAAGTAGTCGGTCAGCTCGGGTCGTCCCGTCGAGGTTGCGAGACGTTGGAAGGCACGCCTCGCCTCGAAGGTCCGGCCGAGAGACCCTGCCGCCTCGCCGATCAAATAGAGAGCGTTGTGGAGAGCCGCGCCGTCGCCAAAGCGCTCGGCCAATGCCGCGGCCCGATTCGCATGCCGTAGCGCCGGCGCCGGCCGCTCGACCTCGAGAAGCGCGAAGGCCAGGTCGAGGAGGGTCGAGATCTGGTAGCGCTCTGCTCCATGACGCCGCAAGCGTCGGAGGCTGTCGTAGATCAGGCCGAGGCCCGCGCGGGGACGTCCAAGGACGGTCTCGCAGTAGCCGACGTTGGCGCTGATGCGGGCCGCCCAAACATCATCACAATGGCCGTGAAGGCCGAGGGCGGTACGGTACCAGCCGAGCGCTTGATCGAAGCGGCTTTCCGCGGTCAGAAGGTTGGCGAGCAGATTCTGGGCGAATGCCAGCAAGTCTCGGCGCTCTGTGGGCGCGTGATCGACCGCGATGCGGGCGTAGAAGATGCCCTTCTTGGGCTGCTTGCGGAGCTCGAACCATCGCGCGATCTGGTACGCGGCGAGGTGCTGGTTCGCGGAGCAGCGGCTGCGCATCAAGATCGCGCGGAGCTCTTCGAGCGAAAAATCCCCGTCGAACTCGAGTAGCACTGCGGCACGGGCACAGACCAGGCGATCGCGAAGCGCGTGGTCATCCTCTGGGATCAAGGCCGTGATCTGGTCGAGCTCGCCGAGTGCGCCGTCGAGGTCGTCTCGGACCAGGGCATCACGGAGCTGCTGCCAGTGGGCGACCACAGCGGCCGGAGCCGAGTCGATCGGATCCCCGATTGCGGAATGCCTCAGCGGCGCGGCTGCCAGAGACTCGGTCATGGTCGCTCCGGCGCTCCCGATGCCGGCCCCCGGGGCTCTCCGGCCGGCATCGCGGTCGCGGATCCGACGACCGTCCACGCGTAGAGCCCGCCGTTTCGCTCGCAGCCGGGCACCTCACCGAGCAGCGGCACCGTTGAGGTGTCGCCGGCGAACGAGGCGAAAAGCTCGTCCCGGCCGTCACCGGTGGCGTCACGCAATGCCACGGCGTAGATGCCGCAGTTCTCGAGCCTGGTCGTCAGGGTGTTCTCGACGCGCTCGAACTTCAGGTCGCCAAGGCCGCGGAAGATCCACAGTTCGGCGGTGCCAGTGCCAGCAACGATGTCAAGCCAGCCGTCGCCGTCGAGGTCACCCGTGGCCAGCGAAAGCACATGGTCGGGTGTCTTGGCCGAGGCGATCGTGGTCGGCCGATAGCTTTCGCCCTCGCGAAGATAGTAAGTCACCTCGCTATACCAGTCGTCGCCGATCAGCTGCATGCCGCCGATCAGCAGATCGAGGTCACCGTCGGCGTCGAGATCAAGCGCCTCGACCGCTTCGACAATCCCGCGCTCGGGCAACGAGTCGAGGGCGCCGCGCGTCCAATCGTCGTCGCCCTGGTACCAGAGGATCTCCTTGGCCCCAACCGACTGGGAGCCGGTGACCAGATCGAGCCTGCCGTCGCCGTCGAGATCCCCGGCTGCGATGGCGTCGCTGAAAAGGTAGCTCGAGGCGCCGTGGAGCCGCCAAGAGCCGTCGCCACGGTTGGTGTAAGCGGTGATCCCGCCGACCTGGGGAGACGGGCTGGTCCTCGCGGTCGCCGCGACGCCCATCATCGAAAGCCCTTCGGCCGAGGCCGCCAGGTCGATCCAACCGTCGCCATCAAGATCGCGGGCGATCAAAGCCCGCGAGCTCCAGGAAGCCAGTCCGGGCGCGGGAGCGCGGTCGAGCCCGCTCGACCAATCCGAGAATTCGCCCTTGCCGTCGCCGAGCAGGACCGACAACCCGGTCCCGTGCATGGCCAGCGAGATGTCGAGATGGCCATCCTTGTTGAAGTCGGCGACCGCGACATCGCCGTAGTCGAACGGCAGCCGCGGATACCTCTGGTCCTTCCAAAAGCTCCAGTTGCCCTTGCCGTCGCCGAGGTAGATCACCGGTGCCGGCGTGTCCTTGCGCGGGGGCCCGTGAACCAGATCGAGGTGTCCGTCGCCATTCATGTCGGCGAGCTCGAATCCCTGGCGCCACTGGCCGGAATGGGGGAGACCCTTGGCGAATGGTTCGAACCCGAACCGCTGTCGCGCCTCTCCGGTTGCCGCTTTGGGGGGATCGGGGGGAGGCGGGGGAGTCGGTGCCACGACGGGCGCCTCGTCGACGGGGCGGTAGTAGCGGAAGTAGAAATGCTCATCGTCTTGGGAGTCGATAAGGACGGGCAGACCGCCGGCGATTCGAATCACGTTCTCGTCGATCCACATGTAGTCGATGTGTTCGCGGCCCTTCGCGAACTTCACGATGTAGTACTCGAGCCCCAGGTCGTCGACCAGCCACTTCCCGTCGGCCGGGCCCACCTCGCTCGGGGCGGGCGCTGGTGTGGGGATGTCCCCCTCGACCACTTCGACCTGAGCCAGCGCGACCGAGATACCCCCGAAGAAGAGCCCGAGAAAAAGCACGACGAGGGCGAACCGTGCACCGGCTGTCCGGTATTCCAAGCCGGTCCTGTCCAAGCCGGCCCTGTCCGAGCCGGCCCTGTCCTCCAAGGGGCTCGTCGAGATGGTGGCGAGCTGAGTTTCCGCCAAGTCGCTGGGAATCAAGTCACTGGGAATCGACAAACGCCCTCCTCCGGCAGCACGCCATCAGGCTCTCGAGGCCCAAGTCGGACCCGAGCGGCATTGCGCGCCGAGCCGCCTTCCGATCTGTCCCGGGCTGGCCCGGCCGGTCCGAAGCTACCACACCCCAGCGTCACTGTACACCGGGCGGGCTCCGTCGAAGCGACGGTGGGGCAGCAGCCCATGGTGAAAGTCAGCACGCCCGCGCGACCAAGGCCTCGACGTCCCTGCATTGCCTCCGTCGCTCCTCCCTAAATCTAAGCCCGCGGCGCTCCCGATG
>JAQBHE010000471.1:0-2921 GCA_032128015.1 Holophagae bacterium | reverse complement strand
GTGAACAGGATCGCCTGACCGTCCTGCGACCACTCTGCCTGGCCGACTTCGTAAGGCATCTCTGGGAGCAACAGTTTGGACGGGCCGCCGGTCGCCGGTACCGTGAACAGATTGTCGTTGTAGTAACCCTCGAAGTGGTCGTTGGCGCCGGCGACGAACAGCACGGTCTTGCCGTCGGGCGACAGCGAAGCGCCGGACTCGTTCACCGCGTTGTCGGTGAGGCGCTTCGGATCCGAAGCGTCGGCGGCGGCGATCCACACCTCGCTCTCGTCGGAGTCGTCGAAGCGTGGAGTCGGCGTGCGGTGAAAAACCAGGTGCGCTCCGTCGCGAGACAGTCGGTATCGCGAGACCGAATAGTCGCCATCGGTGAGCTTGACCGCCTTGCGCCCGCCGTCTGTCGGCTCGGCCAAAGCTACCCGCCACAGGTGGCGCTGCTGGTACTCCTCGTCGAACGCGAAGACGTCGTCCTTGGCTTCGGCGCGCTCTTTCTGCACCTTGGTCTTCTCGTTGGCGGCGAGGAAATACAAGAAGGCTCCGTCGGGAGAGAACGCCAGACTCGAGGGCGAGGTCGGGTGTTCGAACAACCTACGGGCCTCGCCGCCGGCAGTGGGCAGCAGGTAGATCTGTTCGGTCTTGTCGCCGTCGCGTTCGGCGACGAAGGCGATCGCGCGACCGTCGGGAGCGAACGTCGGGTCGGACTCCCCTTTCTCGCCGAAGGTCAGCTGCGCCGACTGGGAACCGTCGCGCCCCACTCGCCACAGGTGCGAGACCCGGCGGTTCTTCTTCCAGTCCGAGCCGGAGCGCAGGTAGACCACGCTCGAGCCGTCGGGAGCCAGCGCCGGGTCGCCGATTCCCGGCAGGTCGATGAGGTCGACGATGGTCATCGCCCGCGGTATCGAGGTGGGCTCCTGGGCGACCGCCACCGGCGTCACGATCGCCAGCAGCGCGAGCGACAACATCGACAGCACCATCGCCGCGGCGAACGACATCCACTTTCGGAGCACAGGAAAGGTCCTGGTCATGGCTGTTCTCCCATAGGCCGGCCCAGCGGGTCGACCTTACGATTCGGTGATCGGCACCAGTTCGACGACCGGAATCCGCCGCTCGGTGCGTTGCTGGTAGATCTGATAGTCGGGGTAGAGCTCGACCAGGCGTGGCCAAAGCTCGGCATGGCGATCGGCATCGACCGTGGAAGCAAGAGCGCGCAGCCGTCGGCCACGGTCGTCGACCTCGACCTCGGGGTGCGCGACCAAGTTCGAGTACCACGCCGGGTGGCGGTCGGAACCGGCGTAGGAGGCAACCACCGCCCAGCCACGGTCCGTGACCATCGCGATCAGCGGCAGGGTCCGCAGTCGACCGCTCTTGCGGCCACGGGTAGTCAGCAAGACCAGCGGCGCCCTGCCGATGTGACCGAGGAAGCGACCAGCGGTCAACCGGTACAGCGCGGTGTGCAACGACACGGCGCTACGCACCATTTTCGGCACGGGACCGGGACGCGGTTTCGGAGGCGGCGCCATCGTCGTTGACCTGGCGGCCACCCTACTACGGTCGCGCGACGGCGAACGCGGCACCGTAGTCCTAGCGCCGTCGATCGGTAGACTGAGAACGGATGATCGACGCACCTCGCATCTGCTGCCTCGATCTCGACACGTTCTTCGTCTCGGTCGAGCGCGTGCTCGATCCAACGCTGATCGGCAAGCCAGTGATCGTCGGCGGTCGGCCCGGCAGCCGCGGCGTCGTCACCGCTTGCAGCTACGAGGTGCGCGAGCTGGGCGTGCGCTCGGGGATGTCGCTCACCGACGCCGGGCGGCTAGCGCCGAACGCGACCTACCTGCCGGTTCGAAGCGATACCTACGGCAAGTACTCGAAGCAGGTTCGCGAGATCGTCGAGCGCTATTCGCCGGTGGTGCAAAGCGCCAGCATCGACGAGATGTTCATCGACTTCTCCGGCTGCGAGCGAATGTATCGAAGGCCCGGCGACTTCGGCGACGACGCCACGATCCTGCGAACCGTGCGCGCGATGACGGCTGCCATCAAGGACGAGCTCGGACTCCCGGCGAGCGCCGGGATCGCCACCAGCCGATCGATGGCCAAGGTTGCGAGCGGACTGGCCAAGCCCTGCGGAGTGCTGATGGTCGCGGCTGGCGATGAAGCGAGAACCCTGGCGCCGCTGCCAGTACGCAAACTGCCGGGCATCGGCCCGGTAGCGCAGTCCAAGCTCGAGCGCCTCGGCGTCATCACCCTCGGCAACTTGGCGGTGACTCCCCTGCCCGAGCTGCGCTCGGTGCTCGGCGCCTGGGCCGAGCACGTGATCGTGGGCGCTCAGGGTCGTGGCTCGGCCGACATCAGCCGCGACCAACCGGCCTTCCGGGAGCACGACGAAGGCGGCGACACGGTCCGTAGCATCTCCAACGAACGCACCTTTCGCGAGGACGTTTCGGATCCGCTCACTCTCGAGGCACAGCTGTGCTTTCTCTGTGAACACGTGTGCTGGCGAGCCCGCCGGCGGGGCGTCGAGGCGCGCACGATCTCGCTCCGGCTGCGCTACGCCGATTTCGAGACCTTGCAGCGATCGCGGACCGTGCCGCCCACCTGCTCCGAGCACGAGGTCTACCCGGTCGCCAAGAGCCTCTACGAGCGCGCGCGGCAGCGGAAGACCCCGATCCGGCTCCTCGGCATCGCCCTCTCCAACCTGGTGCCCAGCGATCACCAGCTCGGTCTGTTCGAGAGCGATCGCCGTCTCAACGAGACAGTCGATGCCATCCGCCAGAAGTACGGCTTCGACGCGGTTCGCAGAGCCACCGGTCGACTCGGCCGCTAGCAGCCTGTGGTGAAAGTCAGTATGCCGGCATTGCGAGCGCCGTGGGCCCAGATGCAAGGAGGAGCGACGGAGGCGATGCCGGGACATCGTCGAGGAGCTC
>JAQBHE010000470.1:0-5109 GCA_032128015.1 Holophagae bacterium | reverse complement strand
GGTGCGGGCGAGCAGCATCTGGGCGTAGCTCGAAATACCGGTGAGCGGAGTGTTGACCTCGTGGGCGACCCCGGCGGCCATCACTCCGATCGCCGCCATCCGCTCCTTCTCCTCCAGGGCCTTCTCCATCCGCGCGAGCTCCGTGACGTCGTGGACCACCAACACCGACAAGCCGTGGGAGTGATCGCCGAGGAAGCTCGCGGTGCTCAGCTGGAGCTGGTGCTCTCGCCCCTGGTGGTCGACGTACGCGGTCTCGACGACGCCGCCAGAAGGAGGCGGCAGCTCGATCGCCAGCACGTCGTCGATCAGGCGGCGGCGCAGCGCGCCGCGCTCGGTTCCCGCCAGGGCGGCAAACGCCAGGTTGGCGAGGACGATCCGCCGGTCGGAGTCGAGGACCGCGATGCCGGCGGGTGTCGACTCGACGAGCTCCTCGCTGAACTGCTTGAGCTCGACGACCTCGCGCAGCTGGCGTTGCATCTGCTCCAGCAGCTGGGCGTTCTCGATGGCGAGCGCCGCCTGGTTCAGGAGCTGACGGATCAGCATCGTGTCCTCGCTGTCGAGCGGGACGTGGCCGCCTTTGTGGCCGACCATCACCAGGCCGATCCGCCGCTCGCGAACGGTCAACGGGAAGATCGAACGGTAGCCGTCGAGGTACAGGAGCTGGTCGTGCCGAAGCTCGGTCTCGGGAAGCGTCGGTCCGTCGAGGACGACGAAGTCTTGGTCCCAGATCTCGGGGTCGAGGCCGTTGAGCGGCAGCTCGGCCGCCGCGGCGAGTCCGGGCGACGAGTCGCGCAGCGGGCGCAGCCGCCCGGACTCGACCAGGTAGAGGTTGCTGCCCTCGAGGTCCATGCACTCCTCGAGCTCGCGGAGCAAGCCGTCGGCGAGCTGCTCGAGGTCGCGCTCGTGGAGCAGCTCTTGACCGAACTGGGAGAGCGCCCGCCGTCGTCGATAGGTGCCGCGGTAGTGGAAGCGCCTGAGGGTCGTCCCGATACCCTGCTTCGCGGGCATCAGCATGCCGGCGATCAGCAACCCGCCGGCGACCGTGGTCAGGTTGCGTGTGAGCTCGAGGTCCTCGGGGATGCCGCGTCGAATCAAGAGGTTGAGGAGGGAGAACCCCAGTCCGCCGAGGAGCGCGGTCAAGGTGTAGGTGACGACGTCGCGGACGATCACCGTGACGTCCCACAAGCGGTAGCGCAAGATCGCCCAGGCGAAGGCCAGCGGCACCAAAGCCAGCGGCAGCACGGCAAACGCCCTGACGAACTCGGGGATGCCGATGCCGAAGGAAGTCGGCACGAGGTAGAGGCCCAGGAACGGCAGGTATCCGGCGGCCATGCCCAGGGCGATCCACATCACCTGCCGGCCCTCCTGCCACCCAGGCGAGCGCGCGAGATGGCGCAACAGCAGCGCCGCCGAAACGAATGCGAAGGCGACCAGGAGGTAGAGACTGAGGCGATCGAGGAACACGCTGCTGCGCTCCGAAGGCTCGATGCCGAGGAGCGCGCCGTTGCTGAGCATCCAGTCGAGCTGGATCGCGAACAGGGCGGCCGCCGGGAGGTAGACAAACGGGATCGCTCGCTGCACCCATGGCGCACGCTGGCTGCCGATCCGACGCGGAAAGATCAAGAAGAAATGGAGGGTGAGCGGCGGCAGCAGCAGGCGGCAGGCCAGGTCGAGTCCGAACACCAGGCGGTCGAAGCGCTCGATCGGGGGAGCGGACGGCGACAGCAGGAAGACGCCGGTCGAGATCGCGCACCAGAGGTGAAACAGATAGATCTGGCGGCTCGGTGCGCGGAGCAAGGTGTAGAGGCCGATGAACAGGTAGATGACTGCGATGGCGGACAGCACGAGGTACGGGAAGTCGAGATCGAGTCCCGGCAGCCGATGACGCAGGGACGCCATCGCTTCGCCGCGCAGCGCCACCACTTCGCTGACCGCGCGCCGGCGCAGCTGGCGGCCCAGCTCTTCCGGCTCGGCGACCAGCTCGCCGTTGACCAGCACGATCTGGTCGCCGACTCGGAGCTCGGAGGTGGCCGAAACCCCACGGACCACCAAGCCCGCCGGGGTGACCGCGGCGGCGACGCCGAGGGGCTGGAAGGTCTGCACGCGGCGTACGAACGACTGCACCCCGATCCCGACGATGATCGCGGTGAGGGCCAGCAGGACCGCCACCGGCAGCCGAAAGCGACCGTGGATCGGCAGACGGCGGGAAGCCGGTGCGGTGGTGTGGGGTGCGGTGGTGTTCGTCATGACGCAGTGCGCCCAGGAAGAGACTCTTCCGGATCGTTCAAAAACTTGAAGCATGGTTCATGCCATCGACGCCAGCCAGCAGGGCAGCGGACTTCCAAGCCTCTACACGGTCAGGAGAACCGTGCAGAAATTCAATGCATTGATTGTATCCGAAGGAATGAATTCAATCTTCGGTCACCAAGAACAGACGCTCCAGGGCCTGCAGGGGCCGGAGTTCGGGCGACCCCGGTGATTCGAGGGCGGCTAGGAACGGCCCAAGGCCCGCTGGCGCCAGGAACGGCAGCGCGGTCTAGCGGCGAGGAGCGAATTGCCTCGTTCATCGACGACTTCGGGCTCCTCTGGGGGTAGCGGCCGACCTTGGGCGGCCGACGATCGCGCCAGAACGCCCGGCAATCCCGCCGCGCTCGAACGAGAAGGCAGACCGTGCGCCCGCTCGGCAGGACGACCTGTTCGCAGCAATGGCGTGCGCCCCAACAACTCCCCACTCGGCCGCCCAAGCGTCGGCGCGCCCGAAGCCGGGCGCTACCCCCAATTTGGCGGGTCGTCGACGACGCGTCGGCGGCCGAGCCCCTTCGGGGCTGAAGCCGCCGAGCTAGAACCGGACCGCGATGCCGCCAACGATGCGGCGGCGGATCTCGTCGTCCGAGACCGCTACGACCTGGTCGCTGCCGCGGCTGAGCTGCATGTCGATGCGAAGCGCCCAGTCGGTGCTCAGCCCAAGCAGCGACGGCAGGGCCTGGGTCACCAGCAGCCGCAGGCGATCCAACTCCAGCCCGTAGATGCTAGCGACGCCACCCGGCGACGACAGGTGCTGCTCGAGTTGATGGAAGGCTACCAAGAGGTCGGTATCCGTGGCTTCGAAGCGCGTGTCGAGCGAAGTCACCATGTACCGGACCTCGTTCTCGAGCGGGCGCCGGTCAGCTCTGATGATCAGGCCACCGCCTCCCGCCGCCAGATTCGACTCGAAGCGGGTCGAGATCGATGGACCGAGGCGGTGCCGGATCTCGATGTGCAGCTCGGGTACCTGGTCGCCGCGAACGAACGCCAGGCTGTCGTTCTGGTTGAAGAAGTCGTCGCTGAAGTACAGCCGCAGGGAGTCGTCGAACACCCGGTAGAGCGCTCCGACGCGCAGCGTGCTGTTGTCGTCGCCGAGATTCGCTGTCAGGTCGACCCGGTAGCAGTCACGCTCGGCAGCGGTGCAGCCGGATTCCGCGCGGTAGTAGGCCGGAACGAAGTCGGGGTTGATGTCGAGGTCTTGCTTCTGGAGCACGCGGTGGCGGAGCGAGGTCTCGGCCTTCCAGCGATCTCCGAGGTCGACCTTCAGCCCGGCTTGCGGAGACATCCCCATGAAGCTGTCGTCGAAAGTGGTCACCAGGCCGTACTGGACGCTCATCGCCGATTGCAGGTGGCGCTCGGCGATTCCGAACACTTCGAAGCGCGCCTGGTCTTCGTGCCAAGGCAGTCCGGCGATCGGCGGACGTTCGACGCGCTCGCGGTAGCGGATGCCGGTGCGCAACGAGTTGCGCTCACCGACCTCGGTTGCGTAGCTGCCTTCGAGCTGCCAAGACCGCGATGCCCCGGTCGCCGCCAGCGGGGACAGCCGGGTGTCGGCGTAGAAGTTCGTTTCGTCGACGAACGCGGCGGTGACGCTCGACCGCCCTGGGCCGAGGTCCTGGGACCAGCTCACGTCGTAGCGCTCGAGATCCACCGGGGCTGGGCCCTGGCGCAATCGGCCGAGCTGGCCGCTGACCGCGACTCGTGCCGACGAGGCGGTGTCGAGGGTCAGGGCCAAGGCCTGCGAGGTGGCGCCGGATGCGGCGACCGGGGCATGGAGCACATCCAGCTGACGGAACGATCCCGCGACCCCGAACTGCAGATCGCCGACGACGCCGCTCATGTCGAGGACGCCGCCGGTGAGCTGGGCCTGCGCGACGTTCCCGAAGCGTCCGTAACCCTGAAGCGCCTGGAGACGCGTGGCGAAAGCGCTCGGTCCCAGCGTCGGCTCACCGTCGCTGTGGCTGTCGGCGTTGGCGATCGTGATCTCGCGCAGGATGTCCGGCGGAATTCGTTCCCGGATCTTCCAGAAGTCGGCCGGGTCGCTGGCGGCCTCGAAGGTCTCGGCGGTCAGCTCGAGCTCGAGCTCCTGGAACACCGAGGCCGTGGCCCGGGTCAAGAGCACGACCGCGGGCAGGAAGCCCGGCTTGTGGGCGATGATCTTGTAGAGGCCCGCCGGCAACGAACCGAAGCTGAAGGCTCCGCGGTCGTCGGTGACGACCTTGCGCAGGCTCAGATCCGCGAGCCGGTACGCGTAGACCCCGGCCGCCGCGAGCGGCGAATTCTGGTCGTGCACCTGACCGACCAGGGCCGCCATCGCCAGGGCCGCTCCCGACCGATCCGGGCTCGTCGACTCGCCGCCGACTGGCTCGACCCGAGAGGCGGTCGCCGGGCTCACTAGAGCCAGGACCAACGCGCCGGTGAACGCCCAGCGTCGGGGGCCCGAGCGGTTCGGCAACGGTATCCGCAGGGGAAGCATCATGGCGTCAGCATACCTGAGCTTCGGTTGGCGCAGGCGTGATGCCACGGCGGAGGTATCCGGGGATCGTGATGGGGCGAACCAACGGTCGGAACTCATCTCGGCAAAGCGGTCTGATCGAAGGTGACTGGGCTGGGCCGAACTCTAGCATAGGAGAAGCGTGGCGCGGGGTCAGAAGATTCCCGGACGAGGATTCCCGAACAAGGACTCCCGAACGGGGATTCCCGGACGGGAAGGTCGGCTCAGCGAGGATCGGGAGTGCGGGCCGCGACGAACGCCGAGACCGCGATCGCGCCGGCTCGCCGAAGCAGGCGCGCCGAGGCGGTGAG
>JAQBHE010000469.1:0-14377 GCA_032128015.1 Holophagae bacterium | reverse complement strand
CTTGCCGCCGACCAGCAGCTCGCCGGTGCCGCGCGCGCCGCCGATGCCGGCGCCGCCCTTGCCGATCGTCGGGAACACCGCGTAGCCGATCGCACTGTCCAAGAACTTCTGGATGCCGGCATCGGCATTCTGGAACTCTTGGATCGCTTGCTCAACCCGGACGTGGAGATCTTCTTTTTCGGCGGCCATCGCCGGTACCTCGAGGAGTGCGACCAACAGCGTGATCGAGACGGAAGAAAAAGCGGTTTGGAGTTTCATTCGGCACCTGAAAGGAGGTTGGAGTGGACGGTCGTCGACGCACGATAGCGCCGATTCAGGTCCAGAGGATTGGGGGCACGGTAATCGCCAACTCGAACGGCGGCGTCGCCGGCTGGCCGAGCATGGCGCGCTCTCGGGCGCGATAGAATCGAAGGGACACGGAAGGAACTCGTTCGCTTGTCCTTCTCGCGTACTCTGAGCGTGACGACCACTTGGCGAAGGAGCCGCATTGCGACGCATCGACTACCACCTGTGTTTCATGAACGTAGCCATTCTCCTGGCGGCGGCGATTGCCGTGATCGCGGCGCCGCTGGGAGCCCAGACTCCGATCCGGCCGGTTCCCAGCGGCACCGAGCGCGCACCTGCCGCGCGCGCTCCGATCGAGCGGGCTCCGATCGAGATCGGCGCCCTGCGTATCGAGTTTGGGTACGACGAGACAAACCAGCTCGAGTCCGAGAGCTTCGAGCTACCGGAGCTGGTTCCCCCGGCGCTCGGAGATCTGGCGATCGGCGATCGCAGGCTGGCCCGCGGCTTCCCGGTGGCGCCCGGAGAGCGCGAAGACGTGCTCTTCGAGCGAATCGATGTCGTCGCCCCGGGAGCGAAGGTATTCGTCCACGACACCGACGGTGTTCACGAGATCCCGCAGTCGGCGAGGGTTCAGCTGCTCGGAATCGGGGTCTCGAATTCTGCGATCCGCGTCGGCCTGTCCATGGACCCCTCGGGCGAGTCGATGAGGGGCCTTCTCTCTCACCCCACCGGCGTCTTCGAACTGAGCCAGACGAGGGCCTCCTCCACGTCGATCGCCGCACGGCCTGCCTACCTGGTGATCCGAGGCAGCGCGGTGACCGCCGGCATGGACATCACCACCACCTGCGACACGCCCGACGAGCCGGTGTTCTTCGACCCGGATCTGCCGGCTTGGGTGTCTCACGAGGTCTCGGTCTCGAGTGCGGCCGGCCCGCCGACCCACTCGGCGGTTGTCGCCTTCGACACCGACGCCGAGTTCGTCAACGATCCGGTGAACTACAACGGCAATACCACGAATGCCAACAACGCGATCACCGACCTGGTGACCAGCATGAACGTGCTCTATGAGCGCGACTTCCAGCTGCGACTGCTCAAGGGCACGACGATACTGCGCACGGTCGTGGGGCCCTACACCGCGACGACCACCGGCGGACAACTTACCGAACTAGGCAACGAGTGGTTCACCAACCAAGGCGCGGTGGCCCGTGTCTTCGCCACCCTCCTCTCGGGGAAGGGCTTCTACGATCCGATGGGGGGATGCTCCGCCAGCGGCCTCGCGACTCTCGATCGCTACTGCGACAACAACCCGGCCGGCGGAGGTTCATACAGCGTGAACCAGGTCTTACGCTGTCCGTTCACTCCGCTCAATGGCCCTGGCAACACCAACCTAATCGGACACGAGATCGGGCACAACGCAGGCTCGCCCCACACCCACTGCTACGTGCCGACTATCGATTTCTGCTACAAGGCCGAGGGGGGGTGCTACGCCGGAGCCGTCAGCTGCCCAGACTTTAGCGGCGTGATTGCCGGGATAGCCGTCGGCAAGGGAACCGCGATGAGCTACTGCAATTTCTCCGGACCAAACGGCGCCGCCTGCGGACAGACCGAGCCCTTCTTCCATCCGACGGTCAGTGCCCTGGTGACCACTCGGATCGCCGCCAACACCAACCCCGCCTGTGTCCAGACCCTGGGAGGCGGCGGGGCCTGCCCCATGGGCGTCCTGGACATGGTGACGGTGAACACGGTCCAAGCCGCGAGTACCACCATCCAGGCCTGCACCAAGATCACCGCAGCCGCCGGATTCGGAATCAACGCGGGAGTCGCCGTTACGCTCCAATCGGGCGGAACGATCGAGTTCATGCCTGGATCCAGCGCGGCCGGTATTCTGAACGCCAAGATCGGTTTTCCCTGAGGCTCAAGGCCCAGAAGAGAGCCGACCGTTCGGTCGCCTGCTAGCGCTCCGGCCGCACAGCCGATGCGCGGTCCTTGAGGGCTAGCGAGATTTGCGGTCATACCGGCGTGCAGCATGCATCCCGGCCGAGCGCATGCGATGATCACCCCTTTGGTAGACCGTGCCCGCTGACGCGCCAGGGCCATAGCGGGAGTGGGGTCATGGCGGTGAAACCCGACCCCGAGCACCGCCGTAGACCCCAGCAAAGCCGGCGGGAAACCGCCGTCCCGAGCATGTGTGCCCCAAGATGATCCCAACGGATGATCCCAACGAGAGCGCCGTCGCCGAGGTCCGGCGCGCGGGCTGCCGTGCGGCGTTTCTCGGGAGCAACGGCGTTGCGTGAACCGATTGCCCGCGAGATCATCTTCGCGATCGGCGACAACATGCGCCACGGGCTCGAGCCGCTGCTCAACAAGACCCTGGCGCCGAGCCTCTACCAGGTCTACCTGCACGCCGACGACTTCGAGCGGATCCGCACCATCCTGCCGCAGATCGAAGCCCAGGCGAAGGAGCACCTCGACCTCGAGCTCCAGGAGCTCGGCAGCGCGCGCCCTCCCGCCCTCGAGCGTGCCAGGGCAAAGCTGCCGCTGCGCCTTCGCGGCCGGCGCGCCAAGGCCAGTGGACCGATGAAGTTCGAGCCGGCCGCTGGCGACTGGTCGATCCGATTCGCCGAGGATCCGAACGCGCACCTGGAACCGGGCGAGATCGAAGTGGTCTCCGAGCTCGCGTTCGGCGACGCGCCGGACTACGGCAGCGGCAGCCCGACCCAACGCATCGAGATCGCCACCACTCGCCGCCTCGGCGCTTCACAGACCGACCGGCGGCCTGCCGTCGGCCCGGAGCGCGTCTCCTCCCCGATGGCTGCGTTCGCGGTGTTCCGGTTCCGTGACGATGCCGGCGATCGCACCTTCGAGATGACCCAGGACGAGATCGTCATCGGCCGCGACAGCTCGGACGCCGATGCCGACCTGCGGCTGCGCACCCTCGCCGATGTCTCGCGACGCCACATCAAGGTGCGGCGTCAGCCGTCAACCGGTGGCTTCTGGATCCAGGATCTCAGCCAGTACGGCACCGAGGTCAACGGTCGCTCGCTGCCCCGCGGGGTCGAGGTCGAGCTGCCCGACGCGGCACGGATCTCGCTCGCGGCGGTTGTCACCCTCGAGTTCGCGAGCAGCCGATCGGGACGCTGATGTTGTCGTTGCTCTACCTCGCTGGGCTGGCGGTGGTGGCGATCGCCCTCGGCTGGTACGCCCTCGCGGAGGACGAGGGCTGATGCCCAGCAACGTCGTCAAGCTGCCGAACCGTCGCGAGTTGGCCGCCGCGGCGGCCAGCGACCGCGGGCGCCAGCGCGAGAACAACGAGGACGCGGTGCTCTGCGATCCGGCGCGCGGCCTCTTCGCGGTGGTCGACGGCGTTGGCGGCGAGGCCGCCGGCGAGACCAGCTCCAAGACCGCGGTCGAGATCCTGCGCCGCCGGCTGTCCCGCCGCGATCCCGACCAGCTCGCGGCTCAACTCCGCGACGCCATCACCCACGCCAACAACCGCATCTTCGAGATGGCGCAGCGCGACGAGCAGCTCCTGGGTATGGCCTGCGTGCTCAGCGTGGCGTTGGTCGACGGCGACCGGTTGCTGGTCGGCCACGTCGGCGATACCCGGGTCTACCGGCTGCGTCCGGGCACCATCGAGAAGCTCACCCGCGACCACTCGCCGATCGGCGCGATGGAGGATCGGCGCGAGATCGCCGAGCTCGAGGCGATGCGCCATCCGCGGCGCAACGAGATCTACCGCGATGTCGGCTCGGTCCGCCGCCGCCCCGATGACCAGGAGTTCGTCGACGTGGTCGAGGCGCGGTTCGAGCCCGACCAGGCGATCCTGTTGTGCAGCGACGGCCTCTCCGACCAGCTCACCAGCCGCGAGATCCTCGACCTCGTGGAGGATCACGCGGGCGACCCCGAGAGCACCGTCGCCAGACTGATCAGCCGGGCCAACCAGGCCGGCGGGCGCGACAACGTCTCGGTGGTCCTGGTCGAGGGCGAGCGCTTCGCGTCCGCGGTCGCCCGCGAGGTTTCCTCCGCCAGCGCTCCCACCGTCGCTCCCCGTGCCGCCGGAATCAGCGGCGACAGGACCGCGCCGAGGCCGGACCCACCGCCATCATCGCCGCCGATCGGGCGACCGCAGCGGGTGGCGCGGGTGCGCGCGGTCCGCCCGGGGTGGCGGGTCTCCGGCGCGCTCGCGGTCCTGCTGCTGGTGACGCTCGGCGCGGCGTTGTTCGCACCCGCGACCTGGTGGCCGCGGTGGGCGGCGCCCGCGCGCGACCGCGTCGCCAGCCTTCGTTTCCTTCCCAGCAAGGTCCTGAGGGTGGGTCCGGGCAAGGCGTTCGCGACGATCTCGGCAGCGCTTGCAGCGGCGCGCCGCGGCCAGCGCATCGAGGTCGAGCCGGGCACCTACGCCGAAGCACTCGAGCTCAAGAACGGAGTCGAGCTGACGAGCCGGGTGCCCCGAGCCGCGGTGCTGGTGGTGAGCAGCGAGGGCACTGCCGAGGAATCGGTGGGAATCCTGGCGACCGGAATCCATGGTGCGGCGGTGCGCGGCTTTCGTATCGAGGGCGGACCGGGAGCCGGCAGTACGGTCGGCCTGCGACTGGTGGCCTCGGCGGTCGAGGTCGAGTCCCTCGAGGTCAGCGGCATGACCGGAGCCGCGATCTCGATCCTCGGCGAAGACCGCTCGACGGTTCACTACAGCCACCTACACGACAACCCCGGACCGGCGATCGTGGTCGGCGGCTCCGCGGCGCCGCGCATCCTGGATTGCCTGATCGAGCGCAGCGGTGGCGCCGACGCAGCGCTCGAGATCCTCGACCAGGCGGCGCCGACCGTGGTCGGCAATCGCTTCGACGCCAACCGGACCCACGCCCGCACCCGCGACCCGGCGCGGGTTGCCGAGATCCGTCAGCTCAACCGTTGGAGCGGCGACCCGGACGCCGCGATTGTTGTCCTCGAGCCCGCGCCGGCTGCCGCCAGGACCCCAGGAACGCCATGAGCGAGCCGGTGCTTTTGGCCCCGAGTGTAGGGCGCTTCGAGGTTCGGCGGTGGCTCGGGCGCGGCGCGATGGCCGACGTGTACCTGGCGTACGACCCCGAGATCGGCGAAGAGGTGGCGCTCAAGGTCATCCGCAAAGAGCTCGCCGATCCCGACCTGCTCGACGCCGAGCGCCGCGGCGCCGAGCTGCAGAAGCGGGTCAACGCGCTCGCCCCGCAGGTCGCCGCGGTCCACGAGTACGGCGACCTCGACGGCTCGTTCTACGTCTCGATGGAGTTCGTCGACGGCACCGATCTGGTCGAGGTGCTCAAGGCCAGCCAGGGCCGGCCCCTCGACTTCGAGCGCGCCCTCGACCTCGGCCACCAGCTGTGCGAGATCCTCGAGGTGCTCCACGGCTTCTCGACCGAGCTCGACGGCAAGCGGATCCACGGCATCATCCACGGCGACGTCAAGCCCGAAAACCTGCGCCTTCAGGAGGGCGACCGGCTGCGCATGCTCGACTTCGGAGTCGCCAAGCACCTGTCGCTCACCCGCAAGGCGACCCGCAATCTGTTCGGCTCCTATCCGTACACCCCGCCGGAGCGACTGCGCACCGGCCTGGTCGACGAAAGATCCGACCTGTGGGCGGTCGGCATCATCCTTTACATCATGGCGAGCGGGAAGCGACCGTACCCCGGGCGCAGCCCGGAGGAGCTCGAGCGCCAGATCTGTTCCGCCCCGCCGCTGCCGCTGCCCCCGAGCTGTCCGCCGGCGTTGCGAGGGGTGATCGAACGCAGCTTGGCGCTCGAACCGGCCGACCGTCACCCGACCGCCCAGGCGCTGCGCGACGACCTTCAGGCACTGCGCGAAGGCCGGACGCGGGCAGCGGCGACTCCCGGAGAACCGGACGCTGAGGCTGCGGATCGCAGGTCGGCCCGTGACCTCGAGAGCACTCGGTCGACGCTAAGACGGCCCCCTGCCGCTCCCGCCATCGACCATCCAGCCCCGATCGAGGCGACGAGGCGCACCCGTCCGCCGCCGCCGCCGCGCGTAGCAGCCGACCCGGGCCCCGCCTCAGTCCTTCCCGGAGTGACTGCCGCGGCTCCCCCGGGACCGGCGGGCTGGCTCGCGACGGTGTCGGGTCGCTGGCAGACGCTGGGCCGACGGCAGCGGTGGATCGCCTGGCTGGTGGTCGCCTTTCTCGGCGCCCAGGTGTACGCCCAGAGCAAAGCCGGCGAAGTGATGCGAATGGTCGCCAGCGACGCCGCTCCGGATGTCGATGCCGGGTGGCGGAAGTACCGCTTCGCGGCCGCCCTGCGTCCCTTCGACATCGGACTCGGAGGCGCTCGCCGGAGCCTGCGCGAGGCACTGGTCCAGGACTCGGAACGGGTGATCGCGGCGTTCCGGGGCGACACCCCGACCGCGGTCTACCGCGACTGGGAGAGGGCTCGCGATCACCTGGCGACGGCGATCCGGCTGGGTCGCGACGCTACCCTCACCGCGCGGCTGTCCTACTGCCAGGCGCAGATCGACCGCATCGATGCCGGCTCCCTCGAAGGCGAGGACCGGACCGCCGAGGCGCAACGCAAACGCGACGACGCGATCTTCGGCTTCACCCAGGCCTCCGAGTTGGACCCCGAATGGTACGACCCGTTCTTGGGCCTGGCGCGGATCTACGCCTACGAACAGGTCGACCTCGACCAGCTCCAGGCGGCGCTGCGCCACGCGCTCGCGCGCGGCTATTCGTGGGGCGATCGCGAGCAGGCGCAGCTGGCCGACGCCCATTCCAGCCTCGGCACCCGCGCGCTCGGCGAAGCCGCGACGTTGCGCGGCCAACGCGCCGAGCGCGATCGGCTGATCGAGGCCCAACGTCACTTCGAGATCGCCGCCGCAACCTACGCCCGCATCCTGTCCTTCGGCAACGCCCGCAAGAACCGCGAGGCGGTGCTCCGGCACCTCGACGGGATCGCGGCGCGGCTGCGCGAGATCCGGCGGATCTGAGTCCGCGATCACGCATGGTCATCACTCGCCACCGCGTCGCCAAGAATCGCTCGGGTCGCTCGGTCCTTTCTGGATGGAGACGCCGGCGCGAGGCGACGCTGCTCGCGGCGGCAGTTGCGGTCACCGCGCTCGGCCTGATCTCGGTTTATCGCGGCGTCCTGGCCGATTCCCGGCCCGCAGCGCCCGGGTCGTCCACGACCACCCTGGTGGTCCTCGAGCGTGGGACCGCCGCGACCGCTCTGCTGCCGCTGCTCGACGGCTTCGGCGACCCCGGCGAGCGGGCTTTCGTCGCCGATCGCTTGGTGCGCGCGGCCGCCAACTCGCCGCTTCGCAACGTCGGCGAGCTGGCGCGTCTGCGCGTCGAGCGTAGCGAGATCGAGAGCCGCAAGCTGCCGACGCTGGATGCCCGGTTGGCGGCTGCCGCGGACGGCGATCGGCCGGCGGCGAGCACGCCGTTGCTCGACTCGCGACAACTGAGCCGGCTGCGCGCAGGCCTGGCAGTGCGCCGGCCCGCAACCTTCCGGAACCAATTGGCTCTGTGGTCGCTGGTGGCGCTCGCCAGTTTGTTGCTGGTGCATGTGGTCTGGCAGGCGCGTGGGTTTCGCGGTGACCAGGTCCTGCTGCCGGTGCTCGTCCTGCTCTCGGGGATCGGGTTGTGCGCCATGGTGGCGGTTCGCGATCCGCTGCGCGACCTGCTGCTGTTCCGCAGCTTCGCCCAGGGGATTGCCGGCGGCGCCGCCCTGCTGCTTGCCGCGAGCCTCTTGGACATCGAGCGCTCGCGGCTCCCCAGGATCCGCTTCCTGGCTCTCCTGGCGGCGGCCGGCCTGTCGCTGTTGCTGATCGTCTTCGGCAGCGGGCCCGGCGGCAGCGACGCCAAGGTCAACCTGCTCGGCGCCCAACCCGTGGAAGCGATCAAGCTGCTGGTGGTGCTGTTCCTCGCCGGCTACTTCAGCCAGCGCTGGGAACTGCTGCGCGAGCTCCACGAGACCCGCTCCGAGCTGCCCGGGCCGCTCGGGCGGTTGCGTTTGCCGCGGCTCGACTACCTGGCGCCGCCGCTGGTCGCCACGGCAGCGATGCTCGGCTTCTTCTTCCTCCAACGCGACCTCGGTCCGGCGCTGGTGATCTCGTTGCTGTTTCTCGGCCTCTACACCGTCGCGCGCGGCCGGGTGGTGATGACGATCGTCGCCCTCGCCCTGCTGGTCGCTGGATTCGCCGTCGGCTACCAGATCCGCTTCCCGCGCACCGTCGCCGCCCGCGTCGACATGTGGATGGCGCCGTGGGACAACGTGGCGCGCGGCGGCGAGCATCTCGCGCACTCGTTGTGGGCATTCGCGAGCGGCGGCCTGCGTGGCACCGGCCTCGGGCGCGGCGGCCCGGAGTTCGTCCCCGAGGTCCACACCGATCTGGTGCTGGCAGCGGTCGGCGAGGAGCTCGGCGCGGTCGGGCTGCTGGTGGTGGTGACCGGCTTTGGCGTGATCCTGCTGCGGGGCGCGCGCGCCGCGTTGCGCACCGGCGCCAGCTATTCCTTCTTCCTGGCCCTCGGACTCACCCTGGTACTCGCACTCGAGCTGCTGCTGATCGCCGCAGGCGTGCTCGGTCTGCTACCGCTCACCGGGGTGGTCACGCCGTTCCTCTCCTACGGTCGCTCGGCGATGCTCGTCAACTTCCTGATCGTCGGGCTGCTGGTGTCGATTTCGGCGCGGCCGGCGATTTCGGCGCAGCCGGCGATCTCGGCGCGACCCGCCGCCGTCGCGGAGCATCGGGTGCTGCTGCCGGCAGCGCGCCGGGTGGTGTTCGTTGCCGGGCTGCTGCTGCTCTGGGTGGCGGTGCGGGCGACCACTCTGCAGGTGATGGGCGCCGATGCGGTGGTGGTCCGCGGCGCCCTGGCGATTCAGGGTGACGGTGTCCGGCGCCGGCTCTACAACCCGCGTCTGCTCGAGATTGCCCAGAGCGTCCCTCGCGGCGTGATCGTCGATCGCAACGGCATCGTGCTCGCCACCAGCGACGTTGCCGAGCTCGAGCCCTACCGCGCCACCTATCAGCGACTCGAGCTCGACGTCGCCAACCTCCAGCGACCCGGCGACCGGACGGTCGAGATCGGCGAGCGTACCTATCCACTGGGCGGCTACACGTTCCATCTTCTCGGCGATCTCAACCGGCGCACCAACTGGACGGCTTCGAACACTTCCTTCATCGAGCGTGATCTGGCGGTCCGGCTCCAGGGCTGGGACGATCGCCCGCGGGATGCCGCCGCGGATCCCCAGGAGCGCGACCTGCGCGAGCTGGTGCCGCTGCTGCGGGGGCGTGGCCGACGGCCCTCCGCCCTAGTCCGCGCGTTCTACGAGCGCGACCGCACGGTGCGTCTGACCCTCGATGCGCGGCTCCAGAAAACCGTCGGCGACGCTCTCGCCCAGGCGGTGCAACGGGCTGGCCAGCGCCACGGCGCCGCGGTGGTGATCGATGTCTCGAGCGGCGATCTACTCGCGAGCGTCAGCGTTCCATGGCCCGATCTCGTTGCCGGCGCCGGCAGCCGCGAGGCCACCCTCGACCCCGACGGCGCGCTGCTCGACCGCGCCCGCTACGGCCTGTTTCCCCCCGGGTCGACCTTCAAACTGGTGACCGCCATCGCGGCACTCCGAGGCGCCCCGGAAACGGCCCGTGAGACCTACAGCTGCCAGCGCCTTCCCGGCGGCCGGGTCGGTCACGCCATCCGGGGCTGGAAGCAGCCGATCCGTGACGATCCTTCGGTTACCTCGCCCCATGGCACGATCGACCTGTGGACCGCGCTGGTGCGATCGTGCAACGCCTACTTCGCCCAGCTCGCCACCTCCGGGGTCGGTGCCAGCGCGTTGCTCGACACCGCTGCTCGCCTCGGGATCGAGATCGCCCAACCGAACACCGTCGAGCGGGCTCGCGACCTCCTACCCCAGGCCGGCTACGGTCAGGGACAAGTGCTGGCGACGCCCTTCGAGATGGCGCGAGTGGCGGCGACGATCGCCGCCGGCGGCGAGCTGCGGCTACGCGGCTTCGGCCTCGAGCCCGAGGCCCCCGGAAGTGCGACCGTCGAGCGCCTGCTCGACGCCGCGCAAGCGCAGGCGCTCGCCAGAGCGATGCGACGGGTAGTCACCGAGGGCTCGGGGGCGATGCTCCGCGACGCCCAGCCAGCCATCGCCGGCAAGACCGGTACCGCCCAGGTCACCGGCGGCGCTTCGCACTCGTGGTTCGTCGGCTTCGCCCCGGCGAGCGGCGAAGGCCGGGCGATCGCGTTCAGCATCCTGATCGAGCACGGCGGCTACGGCGGCGTTGCGGCCGCCCGGGTGGCGCGCGAGATCGTCGCCGAATCCACCGCGTTGGGGCTCGTGGACTGAAGGAGGGATTCGATGAGCGATCACTCGCCGAGCTGGCTCGCGCGACTCAAGGACTGGCAAGAGCGGGTGCAAGCTCCCTGGCGCAGCGCCAGGACTCCCCTGGAGCTACGCAAGGCCCTGCTCGAGGCGGTCGCCGAGCGCACCGTGCCGGTCGCTCCTGGTCAACGGATCATCGACTTCAACCATGTGCAAGTGCGCCTGTTCTTCGAGGACGAGCAGGAGCGTTGGGTGCTCGAGCAGGCAGCACCGACCTGGCGGCGCGACCTCGACATTGTGATCGCCGAGCGGCTGCAGGTCATCGGCTGCACCGACATCACGGTCGCGGTCGAGGTCGAGGTCGCCGACTCCCCGGGCCTTTCTCCCGAGCTCACCCGCTACTCGATCCGCTTCGAGCGCAGCGACCATCTGCCTGCGGCGTCGCCGATCCTCGGCGCTCCTACACCGTCGATCGAGCTCGAGATCGTCAAGGGAACCGCCGAGCAGAACCGCTACCAGTTCGACCAGCCCTTGGTGCTGATCGGCCGCGACGCCGAGGTCCTCGACCAGCACGGTCGCCTGCGCCGGCGCAACCACGTTGCCTTCGTCGACTCCGACGGCATCGGCCGCACGGTCTCACGCGAGCACGCGCGGATTCTGTGGCGCGACGACCCGGCAGGCCACTGGTTGGTTGACGACCGCAGCGCCCACGGCACCCAGTTGTTCCGCGCCGGCCGCGCGATCCCGGTGACCAGCCGCGACCGTCGCGGTATCCGTCTCGAGAGCGGCGACGAGATCTACTTCGGCCAGGCGATGGTCCGCTACCGTCCCGGCTCCTGAGCCGTCGCCCCTACGAGCGCCCCGATTCGGGGAGCGCCCTATTCGGGGAGCGCCAGCGTCTGGCCCGGCTGGATGCGGTCGGAGCGCAGCGAGTTCTCGAGCCGCAACGCCTCGAGCGAAACACCTTGGCGACGGGCGATATCCCACAGCGTGTCGCCGCGGCGCACCAGATATTCGCGGTTGTCGCCGTCGCCGCGCTGGCGCGCTTCGACGTAGGTCTTGTACGGGTTGGGAAAAACCGCCACGTGGTAGTGCGGCGGCCGCGGCTCGTAGCCCGCATCGAGCACCGCGCGGCGCTCGAGCGAGAGCAAGGTCGCTTCCAGCCAGCGCCGGCAGTCGCGACGCGAACTGCGCCTCAGATCGAGGGCCATGCCGGTCGGGTGCACCGAGCGCCGCGAGGCGTTCGCGGGCTGGTGCGATTGCGGTCGCGTCAGGCTGGTAATCACCAGGCGTTCGCCACAGGCGGCCCGGTACTGGCGCGAAAGGCGCTCGATGAATAGCACGACCTCGGGCCGAGCATAGGGGAACGAGACGCCAGCGAGCTCGTAGTTGGCGGTTGGCGTCACCCGGCTCAACAGTCCGAGGTCGACCAGGCGTTGCAACTGCTCGGGGTCCTCGATGAACGTGTAGCGATGATCCTTCGCCACCTGGTTCTGATTCCCCATCGACTTCAAGCTGCCGCGCAGAGACTCGGCGTAGGCAGACGTTGCCAGGAGGCCCAAGGCCAGGCCCAGGATGCAACGGAGATGGCGATTCGGCGTGCCCCCACCTCGGAGCGTGCCTCGCGATCTTCTCGATCTCCTCGATCTTCTCGATCTTTCCATCCCGCGTCCTCGAACCGAAGGTCGTCCTCGATCTCCTACTACGCCGGGTCTGCCTGGAGGTTCGAGCAGCCCCGGAGAAAACTCGGCGCCAGAAGCATCGATTCTAACGTCCTGCCGCTCTGGTCGGCACGTTGCGCTTGACCGGCTCTTCGACGACGCATCAGGCCCGCATCAGGCCCACGGCGTACGGGTGGGATCGCGGAGCAACCTCCGGGCGACCACCATTCGGTGGACCTCGTCGGGGCCGTCGTAGATCCGAGCGTAGCGGGCCTCGCGGTACATCCGCTCGAGCGGAGTGTCCGAGGTGACACCGAGCGCACCGTGGACCTGGATCGCGCGGTCGATGACGTTGTGGAGCATCCGCGCGCCCCAGAACTTGATCAGCGAGATCTCGACCCGCGCCTCGCCGCCGGCGTCCATCACCCGGGCGGCGTCGAGGGTCATCAAGCGCGCGGCTTGGATCTCCGCCGCCGACTCGGCCACGTAGCGCTGGATCTCGCCCTTCTCGGCGAGCAGGGAGCCGTGGGCGAAACGGCTGTTGGCGCGCTCGCACATCAGCTCGAAGGCGCGCTGCGCCTGGCCGAGCCAACGCATGCAATGAAAGATCCGTCCCGGCCCCAGGCGCTTCTGGGCGATTGTGAAGCCCTGGCCGCGACCGCCGAGCAGATTCTCACGCGGCAGCCGCACATCGTGGTAGCGCACCTCGCAGTGGTTGCCGAGGGTGCTGCCCATGGTCGGCACCACCCGCACGATCTCGTACCCTGGGGTGTCGGTGGGGACGATGATCGAGGAGAACTTGCGGTGGCCCTCGGCCTCGGGCTCGGTGATCGCGAAGCAAGTGGTGAACGCCGCTCGGTTGGCGCCGCTGGTAAACCACTTGTGGCCGTTGATCACCCACTGGTCGCCGTCGAGGCGCGCGGCGGTCTGCATCAAGGTCGGATCCGAGCCCGCGACCTCGGGCTCGGTGAGCCCGACCGAAGGGTAGATGTCCCCGGCGACCAACGGCGCGAGCCAGCGCTGCTTCTGCTCGTCGTTGGCGTAGAGGTGGAGCATGATCGAGTCCTGCATCGACACCGAGCCAACCGCCACCTGGCCGTATTGCGAGCGGCCGATGATCTCGTTGAGGAACACGAAGTCCATGAACGGCAGGCCGCCGCCGCCAATCTCCGCCGGGTGCCCGAGCGCCCACAGCCCTTGCGATTTCGCCGACCCCTTGAGCTCGGCCATCTTGCCCGCGGCGCGATCGGTCTCGTTGTCGAGGGACGATTCGGCCGGGATGACTTCTTCGTTGATGAAGCGCCGGATCCGCTGCCGGAGGTCGAGCACCTGGTCGCTGAGCCCGTCTTTGTTCATTGGCCGCTCCCTCGCGCCGACTCGCGCAGCCGGCGAATCCGGATGTTGCGAAACCACACTTCGTTGCCGTGGTCTTGAAGCCCGATGTGTCCGGTCATGCTGAGACCGTACACCGGCCACGCCGCGAACTTCGATCCGGCGACCAGCTCCCTCCACTTCTTGGTCCACAGCCGATAGTCCACGGTCTTGACCCCGTTCAACCATTGCTGGACATGTCCACCGTTGACCCGCAACACCACTTCGTTGAACTGCCCGAGCGGCCGCACGGTGTTCGAGGTCGGCGCGTGGATCGCGTAGTTGGACCCCGCCGAGGTCTTGGGGTTCTGGCCGTCGCGGTGGCCGTCATTGTCGAGGACCTGGACCTCGGGAGCCGAGAAGTAAGACTGCGGCTGGTCTTCCCTGATCCGAAAGAAGATGCCGCTGTTGCCACCCGGAGTGATCGCCCACTCCAGACGGAGTTCGAAATCATCGTACTGCTTGCGGGTGATCAGATCCGCGCGCTTGGTCTCAACGGGCGCGCCCGCCGCGCCTTCGGTGCCCTCCGCGGGAGGGGCGAACCGCAGCTTGTCGCCCTCGATCGTCCAACCCGCGGGCAGACCTTCCATCCGATAGCCCCGCCAAGCGTCGAGCGAGCTGCCGTCGAACAAGGTCTCGAAACCGGCCGCCGCCGGCGGACTGGCGGTGGCGCGGGGCGCAGCGGTGGACGCGCAACCGCTCGCGGCTACGCCTAGGATCACGAGCAGGCAGCAGACGCGGCGCGCG
>JAQBHE010000468.1:0-5006 GCA_032128015.1 Holophagae bacterium | reverse complement strand
TGGTATTCAGCGTGGGGCTCGGGCTGGTGGCGACGAATTGCGTAAACGCCTTCAGTTACGGCTACGACAAGCTGCGATTCATCAAGCCGGTGTTCATCGGCGACACGCTCTACACCATCAAGACCACCGGCAAGGTGTTCGCCCGCGAGCTCGACCTGCCGATCGAGGCGCCGGTGCCGGGTGGGGTCACCGAATGGGACGAGTATCCGGGCAACCCGAATCGCCATCTGCCGCCGGGCACTCCGATCGACAATGTCCGCGAAGACAACAACCCGTGGGCTCTCGGTGATCTCAAATGGACCAAGCAGACCCCGACCTATCGCGGCCGCGATGTCACCGACAAGGCGGTACTCCAGGTCTTCACCGACGCCCAGAGCGACCACCAGAAGGCGCTATGGGCAGCACGCGAAGTGACCCTCGACGAGCCTGGTGGCCAGCCCAAGTTCATCGCGTTGGGCGCGTTTCTGCCGCACTTGCCGTGGGTCGCTCCGGCGCCGTTCTTCGACCTCTTTCCGCTCGACAAGATCGGCTTGCCGGCGACCTACGACCGCGACCTCGAGGACCTCGCCGGCAGCGCGTTCTTCATCGGCAAGACTCTCGAGCATCGGCGAGTGCTCGATCATCGGACCGATCGCAACTATCCTGGCGAGGATCAGATCGCCTGGCGGCTCGCGATTCAGGGCTACCTGGCGGCCACCGCTTACACCGATCAACTGGTCGGCAAGGCGCTCGATGCGGTGGTCGCCAAGAACTCGGATGGCGATCCGACCAACGACTGGACGGTCATCCTGTGGTCCGACCATGGTTACCATCTGGGCGAGAAAGGCCGCTGGACCAAGTTCACCCTGTGGGAAGAGTCAGCCCGCAGTCCGCTGATGGTGTGGCATCCAGGGCTCACACGCGGCGGCACTCGGATCGACGTTCCGGTCGATTTCCTCGACATTTATCCGACCATCTCCGAGCTCGCGGGTATCGGAACGCCACCCCAGCTCCAGGGCCGCAGCTTCGTCGATCTGCTGCGCGACCCTGCGGCCCGTCGCGACAACTACGCCTTCACCACATACGACGCTGGCCGGCACACCGCGCGCTCTCGGCGCTGGCGCTATATCCGCCATCCCGACGGCAGCCAGGAGCTGTACGACCACCTTCAGGATCCCCACGAGTTCACCAACCTCGTCCATCCGATCAACGCCGGCTTGCTGCCCGAGCTCGGGCTCGACGCCGGCCTCGTCGAGCAGGTGCGGCGCGCTCATGCCACCGCGCTCTTCGACTGGTCGCTGAGGGTCCACAACCGCGCGCTCGAGACTGGCGCGCTCAGGCTCGACGATCTCGACACCCTCGGTGCGAGGCGGATCGAGCGCTTCGACGGAGCCGGGCCGCTCGCCGGTCGCGGTTGGACGCAGCGTCCGGGGTCGGGTGCTTTGGCGGAGCAGGGATTCAGCGTCGGAGCCGGCGTCGTTCGCCCGGGGCCCGGCCTGCGCGCACGGGCGACCGCCGACGGTCTCGCGCTCGGGGCCGGCGAGGACTTCGTCACCGCGGTGGCCGTGGTGCCCAGCGGCGACACCGCCGGCCTCGGCCTGCTGTTCGGCTGGAGCGACCCCGACAACTTCTACGAGCTCCAGGTGGTCAACCAGTCGTCGTCGCAGGCCGATGGCACCATGGACCTGCGTTTGCTGCGCCGGCGCCACGGCGTCGAAGAGCTGCTGGTGCGCGCCGACGACGTGGTGACTTCCGCCGAGCGGACCCTGGTCGCGCGCTATCGGGCGGCCAACCGAGAGCTCGAGCTGGTGGTTCAGAACGATGTAGGAGTCAACCAGTTCCGCACATTCGTTCGCCTGGACGAAGGGGTTGCCGCGGCTTCGCAGTTCGGGATCAGCTCTTGGGCGGCGCGCGGCGGCGGCACCTTCGACGACTTCGTGGCCGTGGCCTGGGAGGAGCCGGTGCTTTTCGGCGCTGCGATCGAGGTCGCGACCGGCGATATCGAGGTGGACGAAGGCGCCGGGATCGCCTCGGTGACCGTGCGTCGCATCGGCTCCGCGGCTGGCGCGCTGAGCGCCGACTACCACGCAGTCGAAGGCTCGGCGTGGGCGGGCGTCGACTTCGCGCTGGTCCCCGGGACCTTGACCTGGGGCGACGACGACACCAGCGAGCGCACAATCGAGGTCGCGATCCTCGATGACGCAGCATCCGAGATCGCGGAGTCGCTGACCGTGACGGTCACCGAGCGCCTGGCGTCTGGTCAGGTCGGTGGGACGGTCGAAGCCCGGATTGCGATCCGCGACAACGACCCGGTGCCAGCGGTGTGCACTCCCGGCGAGCGGAACCTCTGTCTCAACCATCGGCGGTTCGCGGTCCAGGCGCAATGGCGAACCCCCGCCGCGGGCGCAGACACCTGCCACGCTGTCCCGCTCACCGACGACAGCGGTACCTGCTGGTTCTTCGGCCCGACCAACGTCGAGCTGCTGGTCAAGGTGCTCGACGCCTGCGCGCCGCCGTTCGAGCGCTACTGGGTATTCGCGGCCGGTCTCACCAACATCGAGACCAGCATCACTGTCGCCGACACGGTCTCGGGCCAGATCCGCCGCTACGACCGGCCGGCGGGAGTGCCGTTCGCGCCGCTCCAGGACACCCAAGCCTTCGCCACCTGCAAGCCGCCGTAGGGGTCGGTCTTTCAGGGATGGTCCAACTGCACTCCGGCGTAGCGGCCGAGCTTGGGCGGCCGACGAACGAGCGAGCGCGGCCGATTGCCAACCGCCCGGGATAAATCCAAGGATGCTGGCGATACCCCCGTGACAGCGGTCAGGCCGGCACAGGCTGCGCGTCGACATCGGGGTGCCGGAGATGCCAATCCGTGCGCTCTTGATACGCGCTCGCGACCCGCAACGCGTCGGCCTCGCGATACAAACCCGCCAAGAACGACATGCTGGTCGGACGCCCCTTGTCGTCGAATCCGTTGGGGACCACCACGCACGGGTGACCGGTGAGGTTGGTCGCGCCGACGATCCCCTTGCGAAAGGTCGGCGCGACGATCACGTCAACGTTGCTGATCGCGACGGCGAATCGGTGCATGTACAGGGTCCGCGCTCGGCTCGCCTGGATGTACTCGACCGCCGGGATCATTCGCGCCACCCGGAACAGGTTCGGCCACGCGCCGTCGTCCTGACGAGTGAGCTGGTCGTCGCGACCGGTGCGCGTCAGGTCGTCGAAGGCCGCCGCGGCTTCGGCGGAGAGCATGAAGCCAACGGCATCGATCGGGAAGTCCGGGAGCTCCACGTCGACGAGCTCGAGACCGAGGTCCGTGCGCAGTACGCGCAACACCTCGAGGTCCGCGGCACGCTGGGTGTATCCGTCGTCTTCCTCGAACGCGGCCGCGACGTAGCCCACTCGCAGCTCGGACAGCGGACGCTCGGGACGCCACGCGAACGACAGAGTGCGCGCGCTCGGGTCAGCACCGTCGGCGCCGTGGATCGCCGCGAACACCAGCGCGCAGTCCTCGGCGCTCCGGCACAGCGGTCCGACCTTGTCCATGCTCCAGGCGAGCGCCATGGCGCCGGTTCGGGGAACCCGCCCGAACGTCGGACGTAGTCCGGTGACGCCGTTGCGCGAGGCCGGCGACAGGATGCTGCCCCGGGTCTCGGTGCCGAGCGCGAAGCCGACCAGTCCAGCCGCGGTCGCTGCGCCCGATCCGGCCGACGAGCCGCTCGATCCTTGGGTGGTGTCCCACGGATTGCGAGTCTGGCCGCCGAACCAGACGTCGCCCATCGCCAGTGCGCCGAGGCTGAGCTTGGCGACCAACACCGCGCCCGCGTCCTCGAGCCGGCGGACCACCGTCGCGTCCTCGGCCGGCCGCCGATCGCGAAACGGCTCGGCACCCCAGGTCGCCGGATAGCCGGCGACATCGAGCAGATCCTTGGCGCCCCACGGGATGCCGTGGAGCGGGCCACGCCAGCGACCCTCGGCGATCTCCGAATCGGCGCGCCGTGCCTGCTCGAGCGCGCGATCGCGAGTGAGGGTGACCACGCAGTGCAACTTCAGGTCATAGCGCACGAGCCGTTCGAGGTAGAGCTCGGTGAGCTCGAGCGAGGTGACTTTGCGGTCGCGGAGCAGGACCGCGAGCTTTGCCACCGGCAAGAACGCGAGATCGTCGGCGCGCTCGGGTCGCGCCGTGTTCGCGGTCGCGGCGCCGAGCTGTGGCATCGCGTCTTCGGTATCCGGTCGGATCTCGATTCCGGGCGGCGCCGGCTCGAACAGCAAGGCTGGCGGCACCTCGTTACCGATCTCGAGGGCGTGTAGCTGCTGGTACGAAGCGAGGTTGCGGTCGATGCCGCGGCGCATCTTCTCGCGCTCCTCGGCCGTGAGCTCGAGGCCGGCCACCCGTTCGGCGGCGGCGATCAGCTCGACAGTCACCGTGGGCTCGGTCGCGCCGGGTTCTTGGAGCCGAGCCCACAACGCTTCGGGCAGCACCGCGCCCGAGATGCCCGCCGCCGAGCAGGCCGCGAGGAAGCGGCGGCGGTCGAGCGGCCCCTTGTTCATTCGCTCAGCCATCCCCTTCGGCCTCCGTTCAGCGATCCGTTGCGGTCAAGGCGCGTCGCGAAGCCGACTGCGCTCGGCACGCCGTTCCTCGCCGAGCCGGCGAAGCTCCTCGAGCCGTTCGGGGTCAACCCGCGAGTACGAGTCGCGCCAACCGGGGTCACCGTCCCAGATGAACGGAGTCTGCACCGTGGTTCGCGGATAGCGAGCGCTCTCGAGCAGGTCGAGAGCGCAGTCGACGATCGCGCGCTGCATCGACGCGTCCCAAGGCTGGCCGCAAGGGTTACCGAGCGGGAAGTCAGTGAACACGAAGCGCGGCACTCCGCAATGTTCCACGACATCGCGCGCCGATCCCAGGATGACCGTCGGGATGCCGTTCTCTTCGAGGTGGCGGGCCGTGAGACTCACGGACTGGTGGCAGACCGGTCAGAGCGGAACCAGGAGTGCCACGTCGACGCCGTCCTCGCGGCAGCGGC
>JAQBHE010000467.1:0-5773 GCA_032128015.1 Holophagae bacterium | reverse complement strand
CCCGGGGTCGTCGATGCGGGTGGCGACAAACGATACCTCGACGCCATCGCCGAAGGCGGTGTTGGGGAGCTCGCCGGCGAAGCGCTCGACGGGAATGCCCTGGATCCCGGTGTTGAGCTCGACCAGGCTGCTCTTGTGGATCGGGGTCGCTCGCAGCAGGTTGGCAAGGCGCAGGCCGGGCACCCGGGCACGCGCGAGGTCTCCAGCCGCCAGGGCTTCGAACACCCTGGCGATCTCGGGCGCGGCGGCCGGAGGAACTTGCCACAGTAGCTCGCGGATGCGGGTGTAGGCGGCGGTGGCGGCGGCGCGGTCCCCGGCCGCGATCGCGCGCTGACCGATGCGGAGCAGCACCACCAAGTTCTCGGGACGCAGCTGGGCGAGTCGCGCATCGGCCCACGCCGCCGCTTCTTGTGCGGCGTCGCTACCGACGGTCTCGGCGTGGCGAATCAGCGAGTACAGGATCTCGGGATCGGCGGGCGCGGACTCGGCGGCTGTGCGCAGCAGTGGCAGCGCGGCCACCGCTTCGCCACCCCAGGCCAGGATGTCGGCTTGGATCAGCAGCAGATCGGGTCGACCCGGGGCGCGCTCGAGCGCGTGGCCGATGGCAACCATCGCCGCGCCGGTCTCCTGTTGGCGTAGCAGTGCCACTGCGATGTTGGCGTAGCCGAGCGGATCGCGGTCCTCGATCTGGATCAGCCTGCGGAAGGTCAAGGTGGCTTCGTGCGCCTGTTCGTTCTCGAGCTGGGCCAGGCCCAGGTTGCGCAACGCGATCGCTTCCGGGCTCGGTGCGGGGGCGATCTTGGCGGAGGTGCCGCGCGGGGTCTGGGCGATCACCGAGGCTGCTGGTGCGCAGTTGGCGATCATCGGTGCGATCGCGGTCACCGTCGCCAAGAGGAGAGCGGAGCGGATCGCGGAAGAAAAGCGACCGGGGGAGGCACACATGTGGCGATGATAGCCCTGCCGGGCTCTCGGCCGTGCGTGATACCGTCCGGGGTCCCTCACCGCTCGAGCACCCACCGACCTCCCCCGAGCCCCTCGCGATGGCTTCCCCCCAGCGTCTGCTGCTGATCGACGGCTATTCGACGATCTTTCGCGCCTTTTACGCCATCCGCAATCTGTCGAACTCGCGCGGCGAGCCGACCAACGCGGTCTACGGCTTCATCCAGATGCTGCGCAAGCTGTTGCGCGACGAGCAGCCGGAGCTGGTCGGGATCGCGCTCGATGTCTCGCGCCAGACCTTCCGCAGCGAACGCTTCGCCGACTACAAGGCGAACCGGGCGCCGATGCCCGATGACCTGCGGGTGCAGCTGCCCTACGTTCGGAGGGCAATCGAGGGGTTCCGGATCCCGATCCTCGAGCGCGCCGGGTACGAGGCCGACGACCTCATCGGGTCGCTCGCCCGGCGCGCGGTGGAGGCCGGATACCAGGTGGTGGTGGTGACCGCCGACAAGGACATGATGCAGCTGGTCGGTCCGGGAGTCTCGCTGTACCACACCGGTCGCGAGAAGCTCTACGACGCCGCGGCGGTCGAGCAGGACTTCGGGGTGCCGCCGGCGCAGGTGCCCGACGTTCTGGCGCTGATGGGCGACAGCGTCGACAACGTCCCCGGTGTGCCGGGGATCGGTGAGAAGGGTGCCAAAGGTCTGATCCAGGAGTACGGGTCGCTCGAAGCGCTGATCGAGCGTGCCCCCGAGGTCAAGCGCAAGAGCTATCGCGAAGGGCTCCTCGAGCACCGCGAACAGGCACTCATGTCCAAGGAGCTCGCGACCATCGACACCGAGGTCGCAATCGAGCTCGATCCGGCGGCGCTGCGCCGCGAAGAACCCGATGGCCAGGCGTTGTTCGAGCTCTACCGCGAGCTCGACTTCTTCTCGCTCCTCGAGGAGCTCGAGTCAGACGGTCTGACTGCCGCGCAGCGCTCCTACCCGCTGGCCGACGACTCCGAGACCGCCGAGGAGTGGCGGCGGCGGACCCAGGCACTGCCCGCGCGCCGTTGCGCGGCGATGGTTGGCGATCCGGAAACGATCGCGGTGGTGGTGGCGGTGCCGGGAGGGACGCCGGTGCTCGCCGACTGCCGGCGCGACGGTCTCGCGGCGGCGGCCGCCGCGACGCTACGCGAGTGGCTCGCCGATGCCGAGGTCGAGATCATCGGTCACGATCTCAAGGAGGTGGTGCGCTTCGCCTACCGTGACGCCGAAGGTCCTGGGGGGCCGCCCGCCGGCGCGATCCGCGCTCGGCTCACTGACACCATGCTCCTCGCCTACTTGTTGCGCTCGGCGCTGCGCGGGTACTCGTTGGCCGAGGTCGCCTTCGAGCGCTTCCAGCACCGGGTGCAGACCCCCGACCAGGCCGGGCTCGGCGGCCCGGAGCCGCCGCTCTGCGGCCTCGACGAGCTGCGAGGCTTCGCGGCCGAACGGGCCCTGCTGCCAGCCGAGCTGGCCGATGTCCTGCTGCCCGAGCTCTCGGCCTCGACCGAAGGCGACCCCGGGGCGGTGTACGACCAGATCGAGCGCCCGCTCCTGCCCGTGCTGGTGCGCCTCGAGGACGCCGGGGTGGCGCTCGACGTCGAGTACCTGGGACGGATGTCCGAGGAGCTCGGCGCCGAGATCGCATCGCTCGAGCGCCAGATCTACGAGCTCGCCGGCGAGGAGTTCAACATCAACTCCACCCAGCAGTTGGGGACCATCCTGTTCGACAAGCTCGGCTACCCGGGGCTTAGGCGTACCAAGAAAACCAAGAGCTACTCGACCTCTGCCGCGATCCTCGAGGAGCTCGCGGCGCGTGGCTTCGACTTGCCCCGGCGGCTCCTCGAGTATCGCGAGTTCACCAAGCTCAAGTCGACCTACGTCGACGCCCTGCCCCAGGTCGTTGACGCCGCGGGCCGGTTGCACACCCGCTTCCAGCAGGCGGTGGCGGCGACCGGCCGGCTGTCGTCGACCAATCCGAACCTCCAGAACATCCCGGTGCGCAGCGAGGTCGGCCAGCGCATCCGCAAGGCGTTCCGCGCTGAAGCGGGCCATCTGCTGTTGGTCGCCGACTACTCCCAGATCGAGCTCCGCGTGCTCGCCCACATCGCCCGCGAAGAGGCGCTGATCGCGGCTTTTCGCGACGGTCAGGACATTCACCGCACCACCGCCGCCAGTGTCTTCGGAGTCGCCGCGGAGCTGGTGACCGACCAACAGCGGCGGGCGGCGAAGACAATCAACTTCGGGATCCTCTACGGGATGAGCGCGTTTGGCCTCGGCCAGCGCCTCGGGATCCCGGCCAAAGACGCCAGGTCGTTCATCGATGCGTACTTCTCGCGTTTCTCGCGGATCCGCGGCTACATGGAAGAGACGTTTCAGCAAGTCGAGCGCGACGGTTTCGTCGAGACTCTATACGGACGCTGCCGCTACTTGCCGGACATCCACAGCAAGAACAGAAACTTGCGCGAGAACGCGAAGCGGATGGCGATCAACGCCCGCATCCAGGGTACCGCCGCCGACCTCCTCAAGCTGGCGATGATCGCCGCCGATCGGCGGCTCGCGTCGGATTTTCCGCGGGCGCGACTGCTGCTCACGGTCCACGACGAGCTGGTTGCCGAGGCGCCGCTCCAAGAAGCCGCAGCGGCCGGCGCGGCGTTGGTCGAAGAGATGGAAGGCGTTGCCGACCTGGTGGTGCCGCTCCGCGTCGACCTCGGGGTCGGCGCTACCTGGTACGACGCCAAGTCATAGCGGCACGCCCCCGAAGGCGGATTGCTGCGCGTCCTCGAGACTCGCAATCGGCGAACCGGTAGACTCGTTTCCTTGGGGACCCGGAGCTCGACGCCAAGAAGCGCGAGTCCACCGTTACCGCCGCTTCCCACCGTCGTCGCCGCCCGCCTCCAGCCTTGCGGTTGAGCTCCAGGAGTGAAGATGAAAAAGAGTATGAGAGTCGGGATCCTCTCGCGCAAGGCCTCGTTGTACTCGACGCGGCGGCTCAAGGAGGCGGCGTTGGCGCGCGGCCACGAAGTGCGGGTGGTCGACTACTCGCGCTGCTATATGTCGATCGCGTCCCACCGTCCGGCGGTGCTCTACCGCGGCGGCGAGGCGCTCGAGTTCGACGTCATCATTCCGCGGATCGGCGCTTCGCTGACTTTCTACGGCGCCGCGGTGGTGCGTCAGTTCGAGATGATGGGCGTGTTCCCGGCCAACGAGAGCCAGGCGATCGCGCGTTCGCGCGACAAGCTGCGCGCGACGCAGCTGCTCGCGCGCGCCGGCATCGGTCTGCCGGTGACCTCGTTCGCGCGCCACACCGGCGATATCGACGGCCTCCTCGCGGCGGTCGGCGGCGCGCCGGTGATCATCAAGCTGATCGAGGGCACCCAGGGCGTCGGAGTCGTCCTCGCCGAGACCGACAAGGCGGCGGAGTCGGTGATCGCAGCGTTCAACCAGCTCGACGCCAACTTCCTGGTCCAGGAATACATCAAGGAAGCGAAGGGGGCCGACATTCGCGCGTTCGTGGTCGGCGGCAAGGTGATCGCGGCGATGAAGCGTCAGGGCCCGGAGGGCGAGTTCCGCTCGAACCTCCACCGCGGCGGCAGCGCCTCGGTGATCAAGCTCACTCCCGAGGAGCGCAGCACCGCGGTGCGCTCTGCGAAAGCGATGGGCCTCAACATCGCCGGTGTCGACATGCTGCGCTCGAACCACGGGCCGGTGGTGATGGAGGTCAACTCCTCTCCCGGTCTCGAAGGCATCGAGGCCGCAACCGGCAAGGACGTCGCCGGCGCAATCATCGAGTTCCTCGAAAACCACGCGAAGCAGGGCCAGACCAAGGACCGGGTCAAGGGTTAGCGGTCGCGCCTTCGAACCGGAACGGGCCCCGGCCGGGTCGGGTCCCAGAGCTCGGCGGCATCACTCCGGTCGACGGACCTCCTCGAGAGCCGTGATCCTACCTGCGGTCTCTGCGATGGTGTCGAGGAGGTCGGTATTGCCGGGGTCCGCGGCGACGAGTTGGCGCTCGATCGCGAGAGCGCGGCGGAGGCTGGCGATCGCGGCGGTGGGATCGCCGGCGGCTGCTTGAGCTTCTCCCAGCCACCACAGCGAGCTCGCGACATCGCTGAGCGCCATGGTGTTGTCGGGGTCGGCGTCCAGGAGGGCCTCGCAAAGGACGAGTGGGCGTCGGGCGCTGGCAACCGCAGCCAGCGCGTCGCCGCTTTCGCGCTGCCACTTCGAGAGCGCGTTCAGGGTGGTGGCGAGGTCGCTCTGCGCCTCGGCATTATCCGGGTCGGCTGCGGCCGCGGCGTCGTCGTAGACGAGCTGATCGCGGCCGAGCGCGAGCGCGCCACGGAGATCACCCTGTGCCGCCAGCACGCTAGCTAGCCGCTGACTCGCAACCTGATAGTCACGCCGCGACTCGGGAGCCTCCGGCGTTCGTGAGCGCTCTTCGAACGCGATGGCGATGGCGGCCTCGAGGTGCCGCCGTGCGGCGTCGCGATCCGCCGTCTCCTGAATGAGATCACCGAGGAGAACGTTGGCGATCATCAGGTCTCTTCTCGGGCCTCCGACGGGGCTCAGCTCCGCCTGCCGCTCGGCGATCCGGAGCGCGGCGTCGAGGTGGGATCGTGCTCCAGGCCGATCACCGCGGACCGCGAGCAGCTTGCCGAGCCGAGTGTGGAGCCTCCCCAGGTCGCCCTCGATCTCGACATCGTCTGGGCCGGCGGCGTGCAGTGCGGTGAGGATTGCGAGCCCGCGTCGGTAGCTGCGCTCGGCGCCCTCGCCGTCGCCGAGATTGGGGGAGTCGGGCAGTCCCTGGA
>JAQBHE010000466.1:0-2966 GCA_032128015.1 Holophagae bacterium | reverse complement strand
CGCGCTGTTCGCCGAGAACTGTCCGGAGTGGCACGTCGTCGATTTCGCCTGCCACTTGCTGGGAGCGGTCAGCGTGCCGCTTTACCCCTCGCTGCCGGCCGACCAGGTGCTCCACATCCTCAGCGATAGCGGCGCGGCCTGGGTGTTCTGCTCTGGCCCCTCGCGAAGATCGTCGGTCGACGGTCTCAGCAAGCAGCTGAGGCGTCCCCTGGAGGCGGTCGGGCTCGACCCCGTGACCGACCCCGTGACTGGCACCGGTGGCCTGTCCCTGGCGGCGCTCCAGGAGGAGGGCGCGCGCCATGCCGACCGCCACCCGCTCGAGCACTTCCGCGGCCGGGTCGATCCGGGTGACCTGGCGAGCCTGATCTACACCAGTGGCACCACCGGCGAGCCCAAGGGGGTCATGCTGACCCACCACAACTTCACCTCGAACGTGCTTGCGTGCAGCGATCTGTTCCCGCTCGGACCCGACGACCAGGCGCTGTCGTTCCTGCCGCTCTCCCACGTCTTCGAACGAACCGTCGACTATCTGTTCCTCTACCGCGGCGTCCGAATCCACTACGCGCCGTCGATCGAACGGATGCCGCCGCTGTTGACGGTGGTGCGACCGACGGTGCTGTGCTCGGTGCCGCGGGTCTACGAGCGCGCGTTCCTGCGGGTCGTGGCGATGCAACGCGAGCAGTCTGGATTGCGCCGCCGGATGTTCGAGTGGGCGCTGCGAACCGGCGCGCGGCACGCCGAGCGTGGCGACCGCTGGGCCGGCCCGTGGCTCTCAAGCCAACGCCTGCTCGCGGACCGCCTGGTGTTCCGGAAGGTCAAGGACCGCTTCGGCGGTCGCCTGCGGTTTGCCATTTCCGGCGGCGCGCCGTTGGCGCCAGCAGCCGCCGAGTTCTTCGCCGCGGTCGGCCTCAGCCTGTACCAGGGCTACGGCCTGACCGAGACCGCGCCGGTGTTGACCACGAACCGGCCCGGCCATGACCGCCAGGGGTCGGTGGGCAAGGCGGTGCCCGGGGTGAGCCTGCGGATCGCCGACGACGGCGAGATCCGCGCGCGCAGCCCCGGCTTGATGAAGGGCTACTGGCAGAACCCCGAGATCACCCGCGAAGTCGTCGACGAGCACGGATGGTTCGCGACCGGCGACATCGGCCACCTCGACGACGACGGCTTCCTGTTCATCACCGACCGCAAGAAAGACCTGTTGATCACCAGCGGCGGCAAGAACATAGCGCCCCAGCCTATCGAGCAGCGGCTCACCGCCCAGTGGTCGATCGCGCAAGCCGTCGTGGTCGGGGACCGCTATCCCTACCTGACCGCCTTGATCGTCGCCCGTTTCGACGACCTGCCCGCTGAGCTCGCCGGCATGGAGCGCGAGCAGTTGGTCGCCGACCCGCGACTTCTGCGGATCATCCGCGCCGCGGTCGACGAGGTCAACGAGCACCTTGCCGAGCACGAGCGGATCCGCAGGTGGCAGCTGATGCCGCACGAGTTCTCGCAGGAGAACAACGAGATCACCCCGACCCAGAAGGTCCGCCGTCGGGTGATCGTCGACCGCTACGCCGAGGTCATCGCCTCGATGTACACCAAGACCCAGCGGGTCGGCACGCCAGCCAAGCTCGCGGGAGGCCGACCATGAGACACCCTCGCCTTCGAGGTCGCGCGGCCGAAGGGGCACCACGGCTACCGGTCGCAGGCCTCGAGCTGTTCGAGGAGCCTAGCCACGAACGCCAGACCACCGCGCCAGAATTCGGCGTCCTCGATATCGACCCCGGCTTCGGCGAGCACCTCCTGGGGCCGGGCGGCGCCACCGTAGGCCAGGAGCTTTAGGTAGCCAGGCTTGAACGCCTCGCCCTGTTCGCGGAAACGCTGGTACAGAGCGAGCACCAGTAGCTGGCCGAAGCTGTAGGCGTAGCAGTAGAACGGGGCGGAATAGATGTGGGGGATCAGTAGCCACTCACGGTCGAACTCTTCGCCGACCAGGACGCTCGAGCCGAACTGCTCGTCGAGGTTCGCGCGGTAGAGGCGGTCGAGATCTTCGGGCGACGCCCCGTCGACGATCGCGCGGTGGGCCTCGACCTCGAAGCGAACGAAATAGGCCTGCCGTAACACGGTCGCGAAGATGTCGTCGATCGCGCTCGCCAGCAGCTCGCGTTGCACCGCCCGCGACGGACCGCTGGCGAGCAGGCGCTGGGTGACCAGCATTTCGCCGAACACCGACGCGGTCTCGGCAAGCGGCAACGAGGGCTGCTGGGTGAGCACCGAGTGCCCACCGGCGAGCTGGCTGTGGACCGCGTGGCCGAGCTCGTGGGCAAGGGTCGCGACATCGCGATTCTTGCCCGCGTAGTTCACCAGCACCCAGGGCACCAGCGTCGGGTTGACCGTGGCGCAGAAGGCTCCGCCCTTCTTGCCCGGCCGCAGTTCGCTGTCGAGGTGACGGTGCTGGACAACCTGCCGCGCCAGCCGACCCATCGTCGGGTGGAACTCGTCGAAAGTCTCGAAGACCAGCTCGAGCCCGGCGCCCAGGTCGACCTGCTGATCAGCACCCTCGAGCGGGGCGTAGATGTCGTACCGACGCAGCCGCTCCATGCCGAGCCAGCGCGCCTTTTTCTCGAAGTAGCGCCGGAACACCGGCGCCCCTTCGCGCACCACCTCGAGCAGGATCTCGACCGCGGCATCGGGAATGTCGTTGGCGACGTTGCGCACCGCGATCGGCGACTTGTAGCCACGCAGCCGAACATTCTCGTTGTGCCAGTCGCGGACCCGGTGGATGTACATCTGGGCGAGCACCGGTGCGTGCTCTTCGTAGACCCGGTAGAGCTCGCGAAACGCCGCCTCGCGCACTGCCGGCTGCGGCGAGTGAGCATGGGCCATCAAGCCGTCGCGGGAAACTTTGCGCGAATCCCCGGGGTTGGCGTCGGGTGGCGCGAACTCGAAGCCGCTGGTCAGCATCGAGTACAGGGTGAGCACCG
>JAQBHE010000465.1:0-2968 GCA_032128015.1 Holophagae bacterium | reverse complement strand
CCCACCCACGACCTCGATCGCTCGCTCGACGGTCTGTGCCGCCGCCTCGAAATCGCCGCTCTCGGCCAACGCCGCAGCCAGCGTCTCGAGAAACGCCGGCTCGCGGTTATCGGTCAGAGCGTTGATCTCCCGGGCCAGGCGCAGCGCCGCTGCGGCATCTCGGAGCGCCTTTTCCGGGCGCGTCGCCAGGATCCAGGCGACGTTGTTGGCGGCCGGGAGAAAGGAGCGATCGAGCGTGTAGGCGCGACGGATCTCGTCGACGCCCTCGGCGCGCTCTCTCGCGCGCAGAAGCGCAAGACCCAACTCGTGGTGACCGGCCGCGCCCTCGGGCTCGATCTCGACCAGAGCCCGGTATTGCGACACCGCCTCTTCGATCTTCCCGGCCTCGGCGTAGGCTCTCGCCAAGCCGTGGCGCGCCTCGCCGTTGCGCGGATCGATTTCGACGGCACGCAGCAGGTGCCGGGTCGCCGTCTCAAAGTCGTGCTCGGCGAGCGCAACCAAGCCGAGCAAGGACTGCGCTTCCAAGTAGGAGGGATCGAGCGCCACCGCTTTCTCGAGCTGCTCGACGGCCGCGGTGCTCTGTTGCTGCCGCGCCAGAGCGTGTCCCAGCAGGTAGCGCAGCTGCGCATCCTCGGGGTGGTCACCGATCGCGCGCTCGAGCTCGCGCGCGGCCTCCTCGGGCTTGCCCTCTCGGTCGAGCACCTCCGCGAGCCGCACCCTCAGCTCACGGTCGGCGGGACTGCGGTCGAGCCGAGCTCTGACCTCGGCCAAAAGCTCGTCATGATTGCCGGCCTCGAACAGCGCATTCAGCAGACGGTTCTGAGCCGCCTCGTCCTCGGGCTCGAGCTTGAGCAAGGACCGGTAGTGACGCGCGGCCGCGGCGGGGTTCTTCCGGCGCGCTTCGACAAACGCGAGCCTGCGGAATGCCTCGCCGAGATCGAGCCGAGCGCGACCGCGCTCGATCGAGTCCACCGGCAGATCGCGAATCCGGGTATTGGAGCGCTCGACGTCGTTCTCGAGCAGCGCGATGGCTTCGTCCGGGAACCGCTCCTCGAACCACCGGGCGTAGGCGACGACCGAGGGCTGGGCGTCGGGCTCGGTGTACCAGTGTCCGGCCATCGGCACAGAAGACTCGCGCAACTCCGCCGGCGCGGACCTGTTTTCACCAAGTTGATCGCGATCGCGGAGTAGACCCTCGGGATGAACCCCGCCGCGGTAGAGCACCGCCAGCCGGCCCTGACCGTCGATCAACAACGAAAACGGCAACGCCAGGGGGAACTGGCGATCGAAGAGGTAGCGCTGGATGATGTCGATCTTGTCCAGGGTCTCCGGCGTGGCGAGGCCGTTCTTGAACGGAAAGGCAATCTGTTCCATGAACTTCCTGGCATCGGCCGCCGCGGTCTGGGGCCGTTCGCCCAGACCATCGGTGCTGATCGCGACCACCTTGAGGCCGGCCGCGCGAAGGCCGGGCGCTGCTTGGGCCAGCTCCTCGAGCTCGCCGCGGCATGGCAGGCACCAGCTCGCCCAGACATTGAGCAAGACGGTGGCGCCGCGACCGGTGTCGATCGCCTGGTCGTGCTCGCTGTCGAACGGGCGAAGCGTCAGACGCGGCGCCGGAGGGCGTGTCGCGAGAACCACGCGCTCGCCGGTGGTCGCTACCGCCGGCGCCTGCGACGATGCGGTGAGCGCGAGGCGCCCGGAAGGCGGCTCGACTCTCGACGCGACGCCCTTGCCCTGTGACAGCCGATAGCTCTGACCGGCCTCCAAACCGCTGAAGACCTCGTCGCCGCCACCGGGCCAGCGGACGATCGCGGTCCCCAGCAGCTTGGCGCGCCCAAGGCCGAAGTGCACCGACAAGCTCGACTGGGAGAGGAAGCCCTCGCCGGCGCGCACGGTGTGAATGCTCTCTCCCAGAGAAGTCGCCAACGCCACTCGCGCACCGACCGCGTCGCGGTTGGTGGTCACGCCGTTGCCCTCGAGGCGGAGAGAAACGAAGGCGCCGGCCGGCGGCGATTCGTTGCGCATCAGCCGCAGTCGGGGCGCAGTGCGATTGCTCAGTGCGACATCGAGATCACCGTCGAAGTCCCAATCGAAGAACGCCAACCCTCGCGCGTCGTCGGCAAAGTCGAGTCCGCTCACCGCCGAGGCATCGGCGAAGCGAGCTTGCTCGCCGCGATCAAGGTCACCGCGATCTGGGTCACCGCGATCCTGGTGGCCGGCGCCGTTGGCTGCCCGCGCGCCGCAGTTGAGGAAGACCTTGTTGCGCTCGTTGCCGCTGAACGACATGCCCTCGTCGAGCCGCTGGTGCAGCTCGTTCAGTGACGCGAGGTATGCCTCGACCGACCGGTCACCGGGGTCACTGGGCGCTCGCGGCACGACCTGCCGCCAGAAGAAGCTTCACAAGTCGTCGGGATTGGTCTGGGTGAGGTTGCCGTTGGCGACGACGATGTCCTCCCAGCCATCGTTGTTGAGATCAGCGAACAACGAAGACCACGCCCAACGTCCCATGTTGACGCCGGCGGCCTCGCTGCGGTCGACGAATCCGGTCTGGCCGCTTGTCGAGCGGGTGACGTTCTCGAACAGCGAGTTCCCGCGCGCCATGCGCTGAACCTCCGCCAGCGGTCCCGCCCGCTCGCGGTCGCGCTCGAAGCGCCGCTGGTAGGTGATCCGGTTGCCCGCCGCCGAGAACATGTTGCCGACGTAGAGGTCCATGGACCCGTCGCGGTTGTAGTCACCCCAGCTCACCGACATGCCCGAGGAGATGTCCTCGACTCCGAGCGCCGCCGCGACGTCGACGAAGCGAACGCGCCCGCTGGCGTCGACACCGTCGTTGCGGTAGAGGTTGTTACGCCCGTAGTCATTGGCAACGTAGAGATCCGGGTCGCCGTCGTTGTCGAAATCTTCCCAGGAAGCGGCGAGGCTGAAACGACGGTTGTTGCGATCAAGCCCGGTCTCGACCGTGACGTCG
>JAQBHE010000464.1:0-3783 GCA_032128015.1 Holophagae bacterium | reverse complement strand
GATCTCGCCGACTTCGTCGACAGCGACCACCGGCTGACCAGCGAGGTGTGGCTGGTGCCGACGCCCGGTCACAGCCCAGGACATGTCAGCGTTCGCATCTCGTCGCGTGGCGAGGACGCGGTGATTACCGGCGACCTGATGCACCACCCGGTGCAGTGTGCCGAGCCCGATTGGGCATGCAATTTCGACAGCGACCCCGACCAGGCGCGGCGCACCCGGCGCTCATTCCTCGAACGGTATGGCGACCGGCCGGTGCTGGTGCTCGGCACCCATTTCGCGGCGCCTACCGCCGGCCGCATCGTTCGCGATGGCAAGGTCTGGCGCTTCGAGGCCTGAGCGGGCCTCGACAAGTGTCGAGAAGTGTCGACATCCGATGGGCGACGGTCCGCTAGGATGTCGCCGAGCCGCTCGCTCGAGCGGTCAGGAGGTCCGTAGATGGTGGAGCGAGTGGGTCGACGGAGGGGATGGGTGTCCGGCATGGGCGGCCTGGCGCTCGTGCTGGTCGCGGGAACCGGCGCTGGCTGCGTATCGATCGGAGCGTGGAGCAAGCCGACAGTATCGGTGGCCGACCTTCGGATCGATGACTTGACCTTGTTCGAGACCTCGGGTGCGGTGACGATCCGGATTTCCAACGAGAACCGCGAGCCGCTGTTGGTCGAGGGCGCCGCCTACAATCTCTGGATCAACGGCGTGCGGGTCGGGCAGGCACTCGCCAACCGGCCGCTCGAGGTGCCGGGACTTGGGACTGCTACCCAGGAAGTGGAGCTGCGTCTCAACCATCTTGCACTAGCGACGCGTCTTCCCGGCATCATCGACCGTGGCGTCGTCGACTACACGCTCAAGGCCAAGCTGTACCTGGCCGGAGGCGTTGGTCTACGACGCAGCGTCCGGATCACCAGCGAAGGCCGAATCGATCTCCAGAACCCCGCGGGTCTCGAGAACCCGCGCCCGCGATCAGGGATCGAGCTCGATCAGCCGCTGAGCGGTTCGCGCTCGCAGACGCCGCAGCACGGGTAGCTCGGGAGCGTCCGGGCGCAGCCCGCCGGCCAGGAACAAGAAGCCGAAGATGCGGGTTGCCGTTGCTACCGGCAGGACGGTGAAGCTGGAGAGGCTGGTGCCGAGGGAACTCGCGATGGTGGCGAGCCCCAGGTCATTGCCGATCGCGCCGGTCCACGGCTCGGGATGGGCGGCGAGCCGGAGAAAGAGCGGCGAGGAATCGAGGGCGAAGTCGATCTCGGCAAGTCGCCTCGGGACCACGCCATCGCCGTCGCCCAGCCATGCGACCACGCGCTCGTCCACCAAGCGCAACAGGATGCGGAAGCGGTAGAGCGAAGAGTAGCCGTCGAGCAGCTCGGTGCCGAGCTCCGGTGCGTCTTGACCTCCCGGGGTACGAGGGCGCGAGTCGGGCAGTCCCGCGGATTGGCCGGGTGGATCGTCGTAGGCGATGTCTTCTCCATCTTCATGCTCGATGACCGCAGAAAGCGGGTCCGCGTCGAGTCGTTCGAACACTTTACCGAGCCTTCCGAGCCGCCGAGGCCGCCAGCGCGGGGCCGCGCTCGCGGTCTCTGATGCCCAGGGTGGGTCGGTGGTCGACTGCGTATCGAGGGCGCTGGTGAGCGCGGCCAGCGATTCCGCGGCCTCGACTCTTGCCGCGGTTGCGCCGCCCATTCCCCGACGTTCGACGGCCATTCCCCGTCGTTCGACGAAGCTGTCGAGCCGCCGCACCAGCGATTCGGCGCGGGGCGTTATCGGTAGCCCGTAGCAACGGTGCAGAGCCTCGAGGATCCGAATCTCGAGGGCGAGCTCCGAGCGGATCGGCCTGGCGCACGCCTCGAGGAGAGCCTGCTCGGCCGCGGGGCGCAACGGATCGGCGGTCGCTACCCACAAAGCGCCCCCGTCGAGGCTGAACGGAACGACTCCGTGCTCGATCGCGATCGCGGCCGGGATCTGGTTGAGCACCGAGCGCGGCACCCTGGCGAGACGATCGCCATCGACGGTCGCATGGCGGTGCTGAAGGCCGAGGCCTTCGAGGAGCGCGCTCTCGGCGAGAGCGCCCAGCTCGAGCAGGTTCGAGCCCAGCCGCATGCCCATCTGGTGCTGGAGGTGGAGGGCGCGCTCGCGCTCCATGGCCCCGATGGCGCCGCGTTCGAGGAGTAGCGAGCCCAGTCGCGGTCGCGCAACTGCGGTCAACATCCGTCTCCCCGAAGTCGGCCGGAGCTGTTCATCGTCGTCTAGAGAGTCGCGAAGTGCGGGAGGCGAACTCGTGATTCAGAGGGTCATGGAGCCTACCATCTGCCTTCGGAGTCGGCCGAGGATCGGTGAACAGCCTGCTGGCGGCCGACGGCTGGGTGGGAGAGAATCGTGTCCAAGCGGTGCAGGGAGGAACGATGAACGAGACGGGCAGGATCCTCTACGAGGTGGAGCGCGGCCGTGCGCGGATCACCCTCGACCGACCCGAGAAACGAAACGCGCTATCGCTGGCGATGCTCCAAGAACTGCACGACGCGCTGTGGCGGGCCGATGACGACACTCGGGTCCACGCGGTCGTGCTCCGAGGCGCGGGCTCGTGTTTCAGCGCCGGCTACGACCTTTCCGGCTTCGCCGCCGCTCGGGCAACGCCGGAAGCTGCTCCGGTCCGCGGTCACACCTCGTACGACGACGACGCCTGGCAGCTCGAGCGCAGCCAGCGCCTGCGGATGGCGTTGTTCGACATGCACAAGCCAGTGGTGGCGCAAGTCCACGGTTACTGCCTGGCCGGCGGCACCGACCTCGCGTTGCTGTGCGACCTGGTGATCGCCGCCGAGGACGCGGTGTTCGGCTTCCCGCCGGCCCGCGACCTCGGCGCGCTGCCCAACCAGATGTGGATCTACCACGTCGGTCCGCAGTGGGCGAAGCGACTCCTGCTCACCGGCGACACCATCACCGGTCGGGAAGCGGCAGCCATCGGGCTCGCGCTCAAGGCTGTTCCCGGCCACCTACTGGAGGCCGAAGTCGAGGGACTCCTCGACCGCTTTGCCCTCATCGACCGCGAGCTACTGGCGGCCAACAAGCGGATCCTCAACCTCGGCCTCGAGCTGATGGGCGCGCGCACCCTGCAGCGGCTAGCCGCCGAGAACGACGCCCGCGGCCACCAGGCCGCGAGCGCGCGTCGATTCGTCGAGGTCGCGCGCGAGCGTGGCCTCAAGGAGGCGCTGCGCGAGCGCGATGCCGGGTTCGGGGACGGTCGGGCGCGGGTCGACGGGCCCGAGATCCGCGATGAGCGTGGTTTCCTCATCGACGAGAGCTGACGGCCTGCTCGACCAGTGCGTAGCGCAGTCCGCGTACCGGCGCGTCACACCAAGAGGGTCTACGTCGCCGGGATTCGCAACTTCACCGGCGTCTCCTCTCTTCTCGCACGGAGTCCGCCGTCCCCCAAAACTGGGGCAAGTGAAACTCGCTACCGGAAGATGTACCATAGGCTCCAACGGTCCAGACTGCATATCAGCGCAGACAACCAATCCGAGCCGCAGCGCCTCGATGCCGGAGAATCCGCTAGTCCACGGGCTTTCGCCCAAAGCCGGCCCTCACTCTCGGGCAGAAGGCGAGCCGATCGCGCTCGTAGTCGAGCCGACTAACTCCGCCAGGTCGCACGCGTCAAACAATCGTTCGGCGCCACCGAGGTACGGCTCTAGAATGCCCGTGTGCACTTTGAGGTCATCGGGCGGATTCGCGATGTTGAGTCGATTGCGAGCGGAAGGCAGCTTCGTCTCCATCGAAGGCTCGTGAAGCTCTATGGAGATGGCA
>JAQBHE010000463.1:0-2895 GCA_032128015.1 Holophagae bacterium | reverse complement strand
CTTGTCGAAGTCACTGGGGTTCGCCCGGTAGCTGGCATCGGCCTGGATGATTACCCACCACACCCGGCTGAACTGGCTGAACTGGCCTGTGACCTGTGAGCCGAAGAATGCCGACAGCGTCTGGAAGACATCGCTCACCGGCACGCCGAGCACCTCGGCGCGGTTGCGATCGAGATCGATGAAGAGCTGCTGGCTGTAGGCGCGGAACGTCGTGCTCACGCCCGAGAGCTCCGGCCTCTCTTTCGCCTTGGCGAGGAATGCCTCGACCGCGGCGCCCGTGGCACGCGAATCACCCGCGCCGCGATTCTGGATGTAGAACTCGAATCCGCCCGTCGTGCCAAGTCCCGGGATCGACGGCGGATTGAGGGCGAACGCGAAGCCCTCCCTCATGCCGAAGAACTGCGCGTTCAGCCGCTTGAGCGTGTCGAAGACGAGCAGCTTGCGGTCGGTGCGCTCCTCGAACGGCTTCAACAGGACGAACATGACCGCAGTGTTGTTGGAGAACTGGCCGTCGATCAGGCTGTAGCCGTCCACCACCGCGACGTCCTGGATCGCCGGATCGGCGAGGATGATCTTCTCCGTCTTGCGGGTCATCGCGGTCACGACGCCGAGACTCGCGGTGTCAGGCGCCTGGGCGACGACGAAGAAGTAGCCCTGATCTTCGTCGGGCACGAAGCTCGACGGCAGGATGCGGAACAGCGTGATGATGCCGAAAATCACCACCCCGAATGCGATCAGCGAGATCGGCCAGACCCGGATCATGCCCCCCACGAGACGGATGTAGCCTCGCGTGATGCTCGCAAAGCTGTTCTCGAACCAGAGGAAGAAACCCTTCTTCTCACCGTGATGCGCCTTGATGATGATGGCTGCGAGCGCGGGCGATAGCGTGAGCGCCATGACCCCCGAGATCACCATCGAGATCGCGATCGTGATCGCGAACTGCTTGTAGAGCGTACCGGTCACGCCGCCGAGAAAGGCGACCGGCAAAAACACGGCCACCAGCACGAGTACGATCGAGATCAGCGCGCCGGCGATCTCGGTCATCGCCCGCTTCGACGCCTCGAGCGCCGAGAGGCCGTGCTTCGCGATGTTCGCCTCGACGTTCTCGACCACCACGATGGCGTCATCGACCACTAGTCCGATCGCGAGAATCATGCCGAACAGCGTCAGCATGTTCACCGAAAACCCGAGCAGGTGCATGCCGGTGAAGGTGCCGATGATCGAAATCGGCACCGCGAGAATCGGGATGATGGTGGCGCGCAGGCTTTGCAGAAACAGGAACACCACGGCCACCACCAGCACCACCGCCTCGAAGAAGGTATGGATCACCTTTTCGACCGAGGCGAGCGTGAAGATGCTCGTATCGAGAACGATCTTGTAGTCGAGCCCGGTCGGAAACTGGGTCTTCAGCTCCTCGAGTCGCGCGCGCACCGCCTTCGCCGTCTCGACCGCGTTGGCGCCGGGCTGCTGGTACACGGCGACCGTGGTGGCCGACTTGCCGTTCAGACGGCTCGAAATCGAGTAGTCGCGCTTGGCGAGCTCCACCCGCCCGATGTCCTTGATACGCACGATCGCGGTGCCCTCCTTGGCCGCGCGCACGATGATGTCCTCGAACTCTTCGGGCTTGGTGAGCAAGCCCTGGGCGGTCACCACGAACTGCTGCATCACGCCGGGCGCCGCGGGCTGGCCGCCGATCTGGCCGATGCCGAAGGTCTGGTTCTGGCTCTGGATCGCGTTCGCGACTTCCTGAGTCGTGATGCCGAGCTGCGCCATGCGATCAGGCTGCAGCCACACGCGCATCGCAATGTCGGGCAGGCCGAGTACCGACGAGCGATTTGCACCGGGGACGCGCTTGAGCTCCTCGAGCACGTAGAGGTTGGTGTAGTTGTCGAGGTAGGTCGTCGAGTAACGCCCGTCGGGGGAGTAGATCGAGAGCACCATCAGGAAGCTCGACGATTGCTTGTCGACGGTAATGCCCTGCTGGACGACCGTCTGCGGCAGCTGCGCCGTGGCCTGGCTCACCCGGTTCTGGACGTTGACCTGGTTGATGTCCGGGTTCGTGCCGGGCTTGAAGAAGACGTTGATCGTGATGTTGCCGGTCGATGAGCTGGTCGAGTAGAAATACAGTAGGTTGTCCACGCCGTTGATCTGCGCCTCGATCGGCGCCGCCACGGTGTTCGCGATGACTTCGGCGGTGGCGCCGGGATAGCGCGCCGTGACGGTGACCTGCGGCGGCGCCATCTCCGGGTACTGCTCGATCGGTGACACCGACATCGCGACTGCGCCGGCCAGCACGATCAGGATCGAGATGACCGATGAGAGGACCGGCCGGTCGATGATTCCGGTGCGACGGTGGGAGCGATACCAGAAATGCACCAGGCGGCGTTCGCTGGAATTTGCGACGAGGTATTCATTCGCGCGAAGCGAAGCGTTGGGCGTGACATCCACGATCCGGCTCGCTTCGATGCCCCAGCCGGCGCCGGTGTAGCAGCCCCGAGGCGTGTGCTCGGGGCGGCCGCCGCGCTCGGTCCCGTAATACCCGACGTAGAGCCACACGATCTCTCCGTACCGATTCGCATACGCGCGCTGTAGGTTGAAATCCGCACGGAGAACATCCTCCACCGCGCTGGGAACCGGGATGTCTTTGGATTCCCAGCGCCCGATGCGAGTGGGAATGTTCTCGAGAGGAGAGGTATCGAGGAACACTTGCGGTCCGATCCGAAGCCACCAGCCGAGAGCCCCCACCCCCACCATGGTGGCGATGAGCGCGGCCGATGCGAGATTTCCGAGGTTGAACTTTCGGTTCAATTGCTTTTCGCCCCGTCGCCCGTTGCGACCTGAATGCTGCCGCGCGCCCTTACAACAGGGGGCTTACCCGATTGCGGCTCTCCGGTG
>JAQBHE010000462.1:0-8809 GCA_032128015.1 Holophagae bacterium | reverse complement strand
GCCTCGAGCACCTGCTGGCGTCTCGAGTCGAGGATTGCCAGCTGGTGCCCGGCTGCGACACCAACATCCTGTGCTTCTTCGTCGCGCGCCCAGGCGAAGCGCTGTCGACGACCAACGAGCGCACCAGACAGATCATCGCCGCCCTTGGCGAAGGCGATCGCTTCTTCGTCTCGAAGACCCGGCTCGACCGCCAAGGCTACCGGCGGCTGATCGAGGGCCTCGCGGCGCGCCTCCGCGCGGTGCTGGACGAGCCCGCTCTCGAGGTCGTTCGAGTAGTGCTGATGAACCCGTTCACGTTCACTCGCGAGCCCGAGATGGACTACCTCGCGATGCTCGCCGATCGGATTGCCGCGGTCACCGCCCAGGAGCCCGCGGGCTCCGTCTGAGCCGCCGTCGAGATCCGACACCCGCCTCGGAAGGCGCCACGACAGACGGAAGCTTGGCGGGTGTCGAGGCTCGCGGTCCCCGCTCGGCGATTGGGTTACGCTCGCCCGACCTTGCGAGGAGTCCGCAGATGACCCGATTCGGATGTCGCCTGTTCACCGTGTTGTTGACCCTGCAAGTCGCCGGGTGGTCGCTGGTCGCCCAAGTCGCGCCGCCCGCGCCCGCAAATGACGCCACCGAGCGGATGCTCGCGCGCTGGGCCGACCGCGAGCTCCAGCAGGTGCCTCCGTTTCGCATCTTCGACAATCTCTACTACGTCGGTCTCGAGTGGGTTTCGTGCTATCTGCTGGTCACCAGCGACGGGCTGATCCTGATCGACGGCCTCTACGGCGACTACACCGAGCACGCGATCGCCGGCATCCGGAGCTTCGGCTTCGATCCCGCCGACGTCCGCTACGTGATTGCCACCCACGGCCATTTCGATCACGCCGCCGGCGCCACCACCTTCCAGGAGCGCTGGGGAGCGAGCGTCGCGATGACCGAGGCCGACTGGCAGCTCGCGCTCGGCCCGCCGTCGCCGCGACTCGACTTCGGGTCGCCTCGGCGTGATCTGGTGCTCGCCGACGGCGACACGGTACGGCTCGGCGATACCTCGGTGGAGGTTTACGTCACCCCCGGCCACACCGAGGGGGTGTTGTCGATGGACTTCGAGGTCCAAGACGGTACTAACCGCCACCGCGCCTTCGTCTTTGGCGGCGTCGGCTTGAACTTCGACGGGATCGAGCGCACCGAGGCCTACCTGCGCAGCGTCGACCGGGTGCGCCGGTTATCGCTTGCTGGCGACAGCCCTGTGGCGGTCAATGTCACCAACCACCCGGGCCCGGGAGGGATCTTCGAACGCCGCGATCGGCTCGGAGAGCGCGCTCCCGACGCCCCGCATCCGTTCGTCGACCCGCGGGGATTCCAGACCTGGCTCGACGGTCTCCAAGTCGCCGCCGAGGACAAGCTGCGAGCCGAGCTCGCGGCCGCCGGCCACACCCTGCCGGCACAGACCCGCGCCGCGATCGACGCGCTGTTCGCCGAATGGGATCGCGACGACACCCCCGGCGCCGCGCTCGGCATCATCCGCGATGGCGATCTGGTCTACGCGCGTGGCTACGGTCAAGCCAACCTCGACTACCGCGCGACGCTCGGACCGAGCTCGCCGTTCTATATCGCTTCGACCTCGAAGCAGTTCACCGCCACCGCGGTCGCGCTGCTCGCGCTCGACGGCAAGCTCGCGCTCGACGATGACATCCGCAAGTGGATCCCCGAGATCCCCCAATACCAGCGGCCGATCACGGTCCGCCACCTGATCCACCACACCAGCGGACTCCGCGACTACCTGTCGCTGATGAGCGTTCAGGGTCGCTCGTTCGAGGACTCCTTCACCAACGACGACGCGGTGGCGTTGCTCGCCAAGCAGCGCGGGCTCAACTTTCCCCCGGGCAGCGCCTATCTCTACAGCAACTCGAACTACGCGCTCTTGGTGACCTTGATCGAGCGCGTCACCGGCAAGAGCGCCCAGGAGCTCGCAGACCAGCGGATCTTCCAGCCCCTCGGCATGTATCGGACCCATTGGGGCGACGACCCCCACCGGGTCGAGCGCGGACGGGTCACCAGTTACGCTCCGACCAGCCCCACCTCCTACCGCCGCTTCATCCACAACTTCACCGCCCACGGCGACGGCAACCTGTGGTCGACGGTCGAGGACCTGGCGCGCTGGGATCGCAACTTCGAGACCGGTGCGGTCGGCGGCAAGGAGCTGCTCGCCCTCCAGCTCGAGCGCGGGGTCCTCGACGATGGCACCAGGATCCAATACGCCTTCGGCCTCGCTCATGGCGAGCACGGCGGCCGGCCGATGGTCGCCCACGGCGGCGCCTTTCTCGGCTTCCGCACCGAGCTCGTGCGCTTCCCCGCCCAGCGGACCTCGGTGATCGTGCTCTCGAACCTCGCCACCTTCGACGCTGGCGCCAAGGCGCTCGCGGTCGCCGACATTCTTCTCGGGGCCGCGAGCGCCGAGCCGGCCGCCAACGCACCCGAGGTCGAGGTCCCACTCTCGATCCTCGAGACCTACACCGGCGACTATCTCGATGAAGGCCGCGCCCGGTATCGCAAGCTGGTCGTCGCCCACGGGGCGTTGGAGCTGCGCGGAGCCGGCCCGCCGGTCCGACTTCGAGCGCGCGCCCGCGACCGCTTCGGAAACACCGAGAACGGCATCGAGATCGAGCTCCTGAGCGCTGGACCCGGTCAGACCCCGACCGCGATGAACGTCGCGCTCGAGCCCGAACCGCCGACCCGGCGCTACGAGCGGATCACCCCCCTCGGCGAGCCGCCGCCGTTCGGTCCCTACCTCGGACACTACCGCAGCGACGAGCTCGACCTCGAAGCCGAGGTGACCAAGAACGGCGGCGCGCTGCGCTTGCGCGCCAGCACCCACGGTCCGGCGGTCACCCTCCGCCCGCTCGACGCCGATCGCTTCGACGGCAGCTTCGCGGTCGTCGTCTTCAAGCGCGACCGCGAGGGGCGAATCGCGCGCTTCGTCCTCAACACCGGCCGCGCCAACGGACTCGAGTTCGAGCGCACTCCATAATCGGGCGCCAGAGCCGGGCGACGATGTCCTGAGCCACTGTCGACTGCCTGGGATGCAGTCGTGAGACAATAGGGCCGAGACAACGCCAGGGAACACCGCGGTGGCTTCGAACCACCGCTCGGAGTCATGACGGTCGCAGCGATGCCGGCACCGGCCGGGAGACCGGGCCGATGTCCCAAGGCATGCAGAGACGCACACAGAGACGCACAGAGGAGGTTCTTTCGATGCGACGCGCACTCAAAGTTTGGCTCGGGTCGGTTCTGGTTCTCGGTGTCCTGGCCCAGCCGTCGGCAGCGCAACCTTCCCACCCGCTCGACCCGCTAACCTGGCAGGAGCACTGGACGGTCCTGGAGGTGCTCCGCGACGCCGGTCACCTCGATTCCACTACCCGCTTCTCGCAAGTACGGCTGGCCGAGCCGGACAAGCAGCAGGTGTGGCGCTTTCAGAAAGGCGCCTCGATCGAGCGCCGCGCGTTCGCCGTCGTCCGCCAGGGCAAAGACGCGTTCGAGGCGACGATCGATCTCGGATCGCGCCAGGTCCTGTCGTGGCAGAAGCTCGAAGGAGCGCACGCCAACTGGCTGACCGAGGAATTCGGCGGCGCGGTCGCCGAGGCGATGAAGCACCCGGACTTCGTCGCCGGTCTCGCGAAACGAGGAATCGAGGACCTCACCTTCGTCGACTGCGTTGCGATTCCGCCCGGATACTTCGGCACCAAGGCCGAGAAGGGACGCCGGCTCGGGCACGTGCGCTGCGTCGATCCGCGCGGGGTTCGCAACACCTGGGCGCGCCAGATCGAGGGGCTGACCGCGGTCGTCGACCTCGACACCCAGGAAGTACTCGAGGTCGTCGACGAGGGAGCGCCGCCGTTGCACTCGATCACCGCCGACTTCGACGCCACCTCGCTGGGACCGCCCCGTACTGTCCCGAGCCCGATCCTCGTTGACCAGCCCCTGGGACCGGGTTTCGCGGTCGACGGCCATGTCGTCGAATGGCAGAACTGGCGTTTCCACTTCCGGCTCGACCAGAGGGTCGGCACCGTGATCTCGACGGTCACCTATCGAGATGCCGGCTCCGAGACAGCGGGAGAATCGCAGCGATCGGTTCTGTACCAGGGTCACCTGTCCGAGGTCTTCGTCCCCTACATGGATCCGGGATTCGCCTGGCACGGCCGCAACTTCATCGATGCCGGCGAGTTCAGCGGTACCGGTCTGTTCCAGCCCTTGGTGGCGGGCAGCGATTGCCCCGATCACGCGGTCTATTTCGACACTCTTCAGGTTCTCCCGAACGGTCGTCCGAGCACCGTTTCAGACGTTGTCTGCTTGTTCGAGCGCGAGGCGGGTGAACCGTCCTGGCGACACGCCGAAGACAGCCTCCGCGAGAGCCGTCCCAAGCGCGACCTGGTGGTGCGCAGCGCGGCGGTGATCGGCAACTATGACTATCTCTTCGACTGGGTGTTCCAACAGGACGGCTCGATTCGCGGCGCGGTCGGCGCCACCGGCATCGTCGAGGTCAAGATGGTCGCCGAGTCCGGCGCTTTCACCCGCACCGCTGGCCTCGAGCCATCCACCGCCGCCGCCGATGCCACCACCCAGACTCGCGCCGACGCCTACGGCCGGTTCGTCGATCCGCACATCGTCGCAACCAACCACGATCACTACTTCAGCTACCGCTTGGATCTCGATGTCGACGGCGAGAGCAACGACTTCGTGATCGATCGGCTGGTCCAAAAAAGGCTCGACGGCGAGCGTCGCAAGAGCATCTGGGTTCGCGAAGCACGCATCGCCCAGCGCGAGTCCGAAGCCCAACTCGACATCAACTACGACCGTCCGGCACTATGGCGGGTCGCCAGCCCATCGCGGACCAACCATGTCGGCTACCCCACGAGTTACCAGCTGATGCCCGGAATGACCGCCAACACGCTGCTCTCGGACGACGACTACCCGCGCCGTCGCGCCGGCTTCATCAACCACCACCTCTGGGTCACGCCCTACCACAAGGACGAGCGCTACGCCGCCGGCGAGCATCCGACCTTGAGCGAGCCGGGGATGGGACTGCCGGCGTGGACCAGCGACAACCGCTGGATCGCGCGCTCGGACGTCGTCTTGTGGTACACCATCGGAATGCATCACATGGTGCGCGCCGAGGACTGGCCGGTGATGCCGGTGATGTGGCACAGCTTCGAACTGCGCCCCTTCGACTTCTTCGATCACAACCCGGCGCTGGATCTACCGGCGAAAAGGTAGTGCCGTTCCTCCGGGAACGCCTTACTCCGTGAACGCCTGCCCCAGATCGACGCGGACCGAGGTCTCCTGGGAGTCTGGGCAGACGACCTTGTAGTTTGCCTTCTTGCCGTCGTCAATGAACTTCTGGATCTCCTTGCGGATCTTCGTCCGCTTCTTGAACTTGAACTCCGCCGAGGGATAGGTCAAGTAGACCGTGAACGGATCCGAGCCCTTGCGCGCCGCCACCAACCAATCGAACGTGTCCTTGTCGGGATTGTCGAACTTGTCGCCGTTGCTCGAGACCACGTAGTGATCGGCGGTCACGGCTTCGAAGAACTCCTGGGTCACGTTCCGGTCACTCCCATGATGCGGAAGCTTCAATAGGTCGACGTGGCACTTGCCTTTCTTCATCAGGCCTGCCGCTTCGAGGCCTTCGAGGATCCGATCGCCGCGCGCATCACCGGTGAGCAGCATGCGGCGCGTGGTCGCTCCGACCTTCATCTCGGCAAGCACGATGATGCTCGACAGGTTGAAGACCGATTGGTCGGCGAACTCCGCCGCGCGCGCGTCGTCCACGGCGAGACCCTTCTTCTTGATCTGCTTGTCCCACTCCTTGTTGAGCTTCTCGACCTCGGCCTGGTTTGGTCCGAGCACGGCGAGGGTCAGGCCGTCATCGATCGCCACGACCTTGTTGCCGGTCTTGGGACGCTGGATGAGCTTCCCGCCAAACTCCTTGTTGACGTCCCATCCCAGCTTCGCCGCCGCGTTGCGTAGTTCACGCCCCTGAGCGACGCTGGCGATAACCAGGGCCGCGTGGACGTTCTTCATCGCGGCTGCCGCCGGCAGCTTTCCGGTCCCGCCGACCTTGCGCACGCTGGCCTCGAGCGACGCGGCGAGCGCCTTACCACCCGAGGGGACGATGTCGTCGAAGCTGTTGTGCCAAAGCGACTGCACGCTGTATGGGCGCTGGCCGGCGGCGTTCGTGAGGCCGTTCGCGAGGTCGAGAACACCGGCGACATGATCCTCGTCGATGTGGCTTACCATCAGCAGCCGGATGGGCAGCTGGCCGTCGACGAGGCGCTTCTTGTTCTGCTTGAGCTCCTCGAGACGGGGCTTGAGGACGCCCTGGTAGATGCCCTTTGGTCCGCCATCGATCACGGCGAGCCTGGGGGCTTTGGTGCTCCCAAAGTGGAGCAGGAGAGCGTCGCCGTAGGCGGCCTTCAGTGCTTCCAAGGTGAAGATCATTGGTTCCTCCTAAGAAGTCGAGTTGCCTTCACAGAGCCTGCCCTTCACACAGACTGCATCGCGCGGAGGATGTCGAGCATTCCCGCCCCCTGAAAGTAACGTTCACGACCGAGGTCGGTCGCGGAGTTGCACAGAATCTCCTTGATGCGACGCGGCTGCCCCGCGAGCTCGAGGTGTCGGGCCATGAGCAAGGCCGCCGCCCCGCTCACGTGTGGCGCAGCCATACTCGTGCCGTCCTTGGATTTGACGTTGGCATCGAGCACCGGGGCGCTGATCTTCTCGCCTGGCGCCACGAGGTCGGGCTTGGCCCGGCCGTCGCCGGTCGGCCCGCGGCTCGAGAAGTACGAGACGCCGTAGGTGTGAGGCTGGTCTCGGTGAGTCGCGCCGACGGTGATCACACCCTCGGCGTTGCCGGGATCCGTGATGCTCATCCCTTGGTAGCCTTCCCTCAAGCCCTCCGCTGTCATGTACTTCATGTGGCCGTCGTTGCCGGCGGCGGCGACAACGACCAAGCCGCTGGCGACCAGCCGTTCGGCCTCCTCGCACACCGGCGTACGGCCACAGGCATAGTTCGCGACGTCATGACGGATCGAAAGGCTGAGGTTGACGCCGTGGACGACCTGGTAGTCCTTGTGCGCGTTCAAGCTCTGGAGGAACTGCATGGCGGCGAGCACCGTGAATTCGTCACCTTCGCCATCGGCGTCGAAGACCCGCAGATCGAGGACGTTGATATCGGAGCAGACGCCACGGACGTCGCTGTCGACCGGGAACTCCGTGGCTTCCTCGGTGTCGCTGCGACGCCAGTCCGCGGCGAGGATTCCGGCGACGTGGGTTCCATGATCGATCGCGGGCGGCTCGTACTCGCGATCATGCGGCACCTCGATGAGCCGCTTCAACACTGACCATTCGAGCTCTCTCCCTTCTTTGAGTCCCGAGCGCAGCCGGTAGCTGACGCTGGACTGGCCCTTCTTGCCCCGCTCGAGGCGCGTCCGTGCCGTCTCGACCTTCCGTTTTACTTCCGCGGGTAGGGTCTCAACCTCGTCGTCGGGCAACAGGAGATAACGGATGATGCTGAAATCGTAGCTCGCAAGTACACGCGTGCGATCACTCCAGTTGGCGCGCGCCGCCGGGGTCTTCTCCTTTTGCTTCTTCCTCCATTCCTTGTGCCGCGGATGCTGCTCGGCGTCTCCAGTACCCTGGGCGAGATCTCGGGGAAGCGGAATCGGCAGCTCGCGTCCGCGTAACTGATTGAAGTAACGCTTGCGAAACGCTGGGTGGCGCGCGTCGACACCAGTGTCGACGACGGCCCAGGTGAGCTTGTCGCACCTGAGGCCGAAGACATTGCGCGCAGCGTCAGCCTTGATCGCCATGGCGGACCGCCACACGGTTGACTCGATCCGGCGATTGCAGCTGACCGAATAGACCAGCGGCTCGGCGTCGGCGGACCGATCGACGCCATTGATCAGCTCCACGACCTTGGCGACGACTCGCTCGTAGTAGGCAAGCCGCTGCCGCTTGTCGTCCTCGGAGTCGCCCTCGCTCGGCGGCTGCTCTAGGAGCAGCGCGGGCCAGGCGCGCTCCGCTCGCTCTTCGCGCGTGGCGCCGGCCCCCGCACTTGTGCTCTCGGTGGCGAGACCGATGGTTCCGATGACGCGCGCCATCCAGATGAGTGTCAGGCCAGGACCGCGGAGATCCGCGTACTCCTTGGTGAGCTCTTTCAGTTTCTGGTCTCGGATCCGGGGCGGTGCTGCCATCAGCTCGGCGAGCCTTCGTTGCCCTGCTGGATCTTCGAGGTCCTTCAGGAGCTGCGCTCCGGCGACGCGATCCTTCCACCATTTCGACAATGGCAGGACGACCCGCACCGTCTCTTCGAAAGTGAGCTTGGCTGCGACAGCCGACTGGTTGTATGCGACCATCGCCTCGGAACGCTTCTGGCCGGGGTGCAGGCGTTTCCAGGTCGGCGTCGCACTTTCGGCCTTCAGGCTCTCGCGCAGCACCTTGGCCAGGAGCCCCGCGTCGGAGCGGACACCACCCGGGCCAAACAACGGCGTGATCAGTAGATCCTGACGCTGCGGGCTCTCCGCGAAGCGAATCCAGACATCGGGCAGGATCGGTGTGTCCTGGGTGAAGCGCCCGGCGAACTCGTGCCCGTAGAGCAGCTTCTCGGTGTACTCGCGTTTCAGCATCGCGAATCCTTGTCGATAGTGTACGTCACGAGGTGAACGGCTGCGACAACCGCTCTCGTTACTCTACACGGACGTGAAAGTGCTAGCGGGCTCCGGGCGTTCGCCCTCCCCAGCAAGACGGGCTCGTGGGAGCCCGTTGA
>JAQBHE010000461.1:0-4769 GCA_032128015.1 Holophagae bacterium | reverse complement strand
TGTCAACGGCGCCGGGCTCGCGACGCTCCGGCTTCCGCTCCGGCTTCTCTAGCTCGTGGGCGAGGGCGCGCAGCGCCTGGCGCTGGACCGAGAAGTCGTGAAAGTCGCCGAGCACTTCTTGTAGCTTCTTGAGCGCCTTGACCTCGCGCTCGATTCCGCGGGGGTAGATGCTCACGAACGACTCGAGCAGGTAGCGCAGCTTCTTGGCGCGCAGCCGCAGTTGGTGAAACTCCGCCGACGGGCTGCGGTCATCGATAGCCTCGCCGTCGCGCAACAGCCGGCTGTAGACCTTCCAGGCGCGCCGGCCGGCGACGTCGCGAATCGGCCGCGCGGCGTTGACCAGCCGGGTCCGCGGCGCGGGCCCACGGGCGAGAAAGCCAGCGAAGCCGGTCATCAAACGGCGATATCTCACGGTATCGAGATCGCGAACCAGCCGGCGGTGAGCCGCGCGCGCAAGCGCCTCGAGGTGTCGCGACACCGGCTCCAGATCGTCGCCCGCCCGCGCTGACAGCCGCAGGCGATACCCCGGCAGTTTTCCGGTCAGCACGTGGAGGTCGCGCAGCGGTCCGGTGGCGCCCTGGATCCAACGCAGCCCGGCCTGAAGACGCCGCACTTCAACCGCGGGGAACACCCCCCGGATCTGGGACAACACGGCGCGGCTGCGCCTCACCGCGACACGGAAGTCGTGGAGGAACTCGGGGTCGAGATCGGCGCGCACGCCCGGCTCATTGCGCACGATCACCGTGGCAAGAGAACGCAGAACCTGCCGCACCGCGACATCGCAGCGCTGCCGCCCGTCGAGAACCACCTCGACTTTCGACGAGTAGTCGTCGCGCTGCTGGCCGATAGCGCCGAGCAGGTCGTCGATCTCGTGACCCGGCGCTCGCTCCAGGCCCTGCTGTTCGAGGCCGCCGACGATCCGCGCCGCCGCTTCCTGGTAGCCGCGAAGCGGCGAACAGCGCAGCCGGCAGGCGCAGGGGCGAAAACGCGTCGCCCCCGGCAGCCGGGCCCGCGGCTCCTCGATCCGCACCCGGGCCACAACCTTGCCTCGGCCGTCGAGCACGTCGATGCTCTCGCCTTCGACCGCGACCTCCACGCGAGGTAGCAGGCGCCGAATCCCGATCAGCGATTCGACCGCCCGGCGCAACGGCGACACCGGCAGCTCGCAAGCGAACGCCGGGAGGTCGGCCGCCAGCGCTCGACGTTCGAGCTCGCCGTCGATCCGGCGCAGGGTCAGCTCGACCCCAGAAGCAGCGGCGCCGCCAAACAGAGTCAGCCCCGCCCGGCTCAGCCGCCAGTCAAAGGTGTCGAGGTAGGTGCCGCGCTCGCGGAACTTCGTCGACTCGAAGCGCTCGTTGCCGGCGCCAGCGCCTATCGCCTCGCGTCCTCTGGCGATGGTATCGATCGCAAACCGAGTCTCGTTGGTGACCACAGCGACGATCTTAGCGAGGAGCCGCCGAGCGACCCGATCGCGGTGAGCTCAGCGAATCGACAGGTTCGAGGCGCGCCCGCCCGAGACGGTCACCGCGCGCGTTGCCGCGCGCCCTCAGAAACCCGACGCGTGCTCCACCGCTCGAGCGACTGTGGTCGTCTTCTCGGCCGGTGGCGACCCCGGCACATTCTCGAGCAGGTAGCGGACCAGATCTTGCCAGATCTGCGCTTGCTCCTTGGCGCTCGGCAGGACCCCGGCTTGGGGGAGCTCGATGGTCACCACGGGCAGCTCCATGTGCTCCCCGGCGTAGCGCCCGAGCGAGCCCGGGTAAGTGCCCATACGGTGGAGCATCAACGAGCCCAGGCGCGCCGGCGGTTCGACGGGGCCGTCGAAGTCGACGACCTCGAGTGGGGCGTGGACCGCGACGATCGCTTGCGGGCGGAAAGCCTCGATCTCGTCGGCCAGCCACTTCGATTCGGGCTCGCGGAGGGCCGCTGGGCCAGGGTAGCGCCGCGGGTTGCTCTCGGCTCGGCGCACCCAGTAGTCGAGTGCCTGGTCGTGACCGTCGGGATTCGGAAAATTGCGGTTGAGGTCGACACCCCGCGAGTTCATCCGTTGAGCGCGCTCGCGGAGCAGCCCGTCGGGGTTGAGCAGCGGCACCACCCGCCAATGAAACGGGCTGTCGTGGTCATCGGCGAGCAGCCGCAACCACTTGAAAACGATGCTGACCGCCGAGTATTCGTCGCCGTGGATGCCGCCGATGACCAGCACCCGCGCCAGCGGCGATTGCGATCTTCCCGGCGCGAAGTCTCGGATCATGATCGGCGAGCCGTCGCGCGACCTTCCTCCCGACGGCGACATCCCCAGGCCGAGGCAATCCGCGGTCGAGACGCTGGAGAGCTTGGCGCCAACGCGCCCGCACAGCTCCTCCAATGGCAGCTCCAATCGGACCGCCGACTGCTCAGTGGCGGACTTCGCCACCGCCACGCCCCGTGACGCCGGCACGTCGGACACCGGCAGATCGGCGGCCGGCAGCGCAGGCCGGTCCGACTCCTCTGCCAACTCGGTCGCTGGAGCGACCGGAGCCGCCGCTGGCGTCGTGCGCGCAGGCGGATCGCCACGTCGACTCGGCCCGCTGACCAAGCCCGCCAGCACCACCACGGCGAGCCACAGACCGAGACGCGCACCACCTGCAGGACCTAGGGACCCGTCCACGACCGCAGGCTACCATGCCAGAGCGAACACGCCAGAGCGAACACGCCAGGGTGCGCCGGCGAACCCTGGCAGCGATATACTCCCTCGACGCTCGGAACGTGAACGCAGGTAACCTGTTGTGGGTATCGACCGCCGGACCTTTCTAAGGGCTCTACCGCTAGCGGGCTTGGCAACGGCCGGCACCCTGGCCGTGCGCTCGCTCTTCGACTGCTGCCAGCGAGCCCCTGCCGCGGGGCCCCCGGCTCCGCCGCGCCCGACGGGTCGCGCTCCCGATCCCGCGCGGGACGAGGGAGCCACGTCGATCGTCGAGGGTCGCGACCGCGCGGTAGAGAAGAGCCTCGACTTCGATCGCCAGTATCCCGACGACTGGGTGCTCGCTCCCGCGCGCTTGCCGTTGGTGCGTCGAACCGCCGCGCGACTCGAGCGGGCTCGCGTGGTGATCGGGCATGGCCACTACAACCTCGTAGGCTTCGACCACTTCCTCGGTTACGCCCGTGGCTACTCGGCCATTGGCGCGCCCGAGGCCGACGAGCTCGAGCTACTCGAGGAGCTGTTCGCGGCCGACGCCAAGGCCTACGGTTTCTTCGGCGACAAAGTCATCGACCGCCTGACCAGCGCGATACCCACGTCCGACACGCAGAAGATCGCCGGCAGCGGTCATTCATTGCTGCGCGGCGATTCGTTGGCCAGGTACCAGCAGGTACGCCGAGATGTCGGCGAGACGATCATCCTGACCTCGGGAGTGCGCGGCCTGGTCAAACAGTTCCAGCTGTTCTTGTCGAAGGCGGTGAGCACCGGTGGCAACCTGTCGCAAGCGGCGCGCTCGCTGGCGCCTCCGGGATACTCCTACCATGCCGTCGGTGACTTCGACCTCGGCCAGGTGGGCATGGCCGAAGAGAATTTCACCGACAACTTCGCCCACACCCGCGAGTACGAGAAACTGCTCGAGCTCGGCTATGTGTCCCTGCGCTACGCGGAGCGGAACCCCTTCGGCGTCCGTCACGAGCCCTGGCACATCAAGATCGTCTGACCCCGCGCGCGCCGGAAGTGGGTGCCCCAGGACGGGTGCCAGAATGGGTCCCAGACTGGGTCACTGTGCCGGCCGGCGAGCTGTGGATGGGCGGCGGCCCACGCGCCGAAGAAAACCCGCGGCACCGAGTCGAGCTGCGCGGCTTCCGACTCGCCCGCGCGCCGGTCACCCGCGCGCAGTACCAGGCCTTCCTCGACGCCACCGGCAATCCAGCGCCACCGTTCTGGAACGAGCTGCGCTTCGCCGATCCCAGAATGCCGGCCGTGGGTCCGTCGTGGGACGACGCGGTCCGCTTGTGCGACTGGGCCAGCGAGATCTGCGGCCCACGGCTGCGCCTGCCCACCGAAGCCGAGTGGGAGGCCGCCGCCAAGGCCGGGCGCGAAGTCCTCTACCCATGGGGTGACCAGCCACCCGAGTCGCTTCCCGACTACCCGCAACGCTGGCAGGAGGGTCCCGAGCCGGTCGACGCCTACCCGTCGCTGCACCCGCTGGGCTTTCTTGGGCTGGGCGAGAACGTCCACGAGTGGTGCGCCGACTGGTACGACCCGGAGTACTACTCGCACTCGCCGGTCATCGACCCACGCGGACCCGAGCACGGTCGGCGGCGCGCTTCGCGCGGCGGCTCGTGGCGCCACGCGATCAAGGTCAGCCGCTGCGCCGCGCGCTCGTCGATACCGCCTCAGTCGCGTTACAGCGACTATGGCTTTCGGCTGGCGACGGACGCCTAGCATTCGGTGCAGTAACCTCGCCGTCTCATGACCGTCCTGCGCGCCGCCATTCGGCCCGGCAGCTACCACGACTCGATCGTGTTGCTCCAGCTCCAAGTGGGACTCGCCGCCCTGCCCGGGGTGGCCGACGCCGGCGCGGTGATGGGCACGCGCGAGAACCTCGAGCTTCTGGCGACGAACGGGATGGGGCCCGGCCAGGTCGCCGAGCTCGATGGAACGCGGCTGCGCGCCGACGACCTGGTGGTGGTGGTGCGCGCCGAAGACGCGGCCGCCGCCGATCGCGCTCTCACCCGCATCGACGAACTGCTCGCCGCCGGACGCGGTCGCTCTCACGCGGCGCCGGCCGGCGGCGAGTTGGACTTCC
>JAQBHE010000460.1:0-4467 GCA_032128015.1 Holophagae bacterium | reverse complement strand
TGGAGCCGTTCGACGCTCCGTTCTCGACAGACATCGTCACCACGCCGCTGTTCAAGGACGAGGGTTGGAGTATCAGCGGCGGTCCGACCGGACCGTGCGTCGCCGACGCCACCACCCTGTGCCTGCTCAACGGTCGCTACCAGGCGAGGGTCAACTGGAGAACAAAGGACGGGAGCACCGGATCCGGCCAGGCGGTTCCGTTCACATCGGGCTCGGGACTGTTGTACTTCTTCGACGCCGACAACATCGAGATGCTGATCAAGGTGCTCGACGCCTGCCCGGTCAACGATCGCCACTGGGTGTTCTTTGCCGCCACCACCAATGTCGAGTTCACGGTCCGGGTGACCGACACTCAGACCGGCAGGCTGAAGACCTACATGAACCCGCTCGACCACCCTGCCAACGCGGTGACTGACACCAGCGCCTTCCCCAGCTGCGGGAGCAGCGCGACCACCCCCGGTGAGCTGTTCACCTCTGCCGGAGCCGTGGGCACGGAAGAGCTCGCTTCGCGAGTCGCCGCCGAGTCCGCGGATCTCGAAGCATTCCTCGACGCCGGCGTTCTCCGGTCGACCGCCGCCTCCGCCGCGAAGGTGGGAGTCCGCAGCCTCGCCACCGCCAGCCCGATGGGCACCACCTACGAAGTCGAGCCCAACCTTTCCGCCGACATCAACGGCAACGGTGTTACCGACGGCGACGAATTGTTCACCCTGCAACCGCTCGGCGGCAACGGCAACGTCGTGACCTACGACGGCAAGCGCGAGAACCTGAAGCAGTACGTTCAAAGCCTCGCTCCCAACACTACGCCGGGGATCAACGAAGCGCAGACGACCGTCAACGCGGTTTCGGTTGGCAGTGCTTTGACCGAGACTCTCCGCCTCACCATCACGATGGACACCGCGAACGGCAACAGCTTCTGGCCCGACGGATTCGTCGACCCAACGACCCAGACACCGCTGACCGACGGAGTCTTCGTGATCGGCTTCTTCACCGGCTCGGATCCCCTCGACTTCACCAACCGCGGGGTGAAGGCCGCGACCTTCACCATGATGAGCGGCAGCGCCACCGTGGCGACGGTCACCTTGTCGCCGGCGCAGGTCGCCGCGATCTTCGGATCGGGACCGTGGGACGGGGACCTCGCGATCGTGTTCTCGGACGTCACCGATCTCTCGGTCAACAAGCTGGTTGCCGTGATCGATGTCGAGGTCGACAAAGAGACCACGACGGTGCCGCCGTTCACCTGCGTTCCTGACGCCACGACCCTTTGCCTCAACGGCGGTCGTTTCCAGGTCAAGGTCAACTTTGTCAACCCGCAGGGCCAAACCGTGGCCGGAACCAAGACCGACATCCCGGGCAGCGCGACCTCCGGGCTGTTCTACTTCTTCGATTCGAACAACATCGAGATGCTGATCAAACTGCTCAACGGCTGCGGCATCAACAACAAGTATTGGACGTTCTTCGCCGCGACCACCGATGTCGGGTTCACGGTCACGGTCACCGATGCCAAGACGGGAGTCCAGAAGGTCTACACCAATGTGAAAGGTCACCCGGCCGACGCGGTCACCGACGTCAACGCGTTTGCCACATGTCCTTGAAGCTCGCCCTAGCCATCGTAGCCTTGGTGGTCGTCGGCTGGTTCGCGGCCGCGCCGGCGACCGCTGAGGAAGACCGGGGCCTCTACGTCGGCGCCAAGCGTGGCACCACCAACGTCGACACTTCGCTCGGCGACACCTTCCGCCAGGCCCTGCGTGGTGACGAAAGCTCCGGGGCGTTGCTGGTCGGCTATCGGTTGGGCCGCTTCTGGGCGATCGAGGCGGCGATCCTCGATCTCGGCGAGACCGTCGCCGAACCGGTGCCCTGCCCGGCTTCCGACGCCAACTGTCCTCTAGCCCTGCCTCTTCCGGTCGCCGGCGAAACCAAGGGTTATTCGCTATCGCTAGCGCCACAACTGCCGCTCGGGCTTCGGTTCACGGTATACGGCAAGGTCGGCATCGCGCGTCTGACCACGAAGGTCCGGCCGGCGTCGGGCAGCCCACGGCCGGTGCTCGACGAGTTCAGCAACGAGGAGCTTCTCTACGGAATCGGCGCCAGGATGCGATTGTTCCTGGGGTTTCGTCTGTTCGCCGAATGGGAGAAGATCGGCGACTTCGAGACCAAATCGTTCGGTCTGTTGTTTCAGTTTTAGGACGGACCTAGCTCTTTCTGGTCCCTCCTGGGGTAGCGGCCGAGCTTGGGCGGCCGACGATCGAGCGGGAGTCGACGATCATCACGGCGCGGATTGGAGAGGCAGAAACCTGAGCTCCGTCAATGCCATACCGCGATGCGAGGCGGCGGGTTACGCCCGGAGATCCCTACCATCGGCCGCCTGAAGTCGGCCGCTACGTCCGGAGGAACCCGGCCGACAACACGGCCACCAGGCCGACGCCCTCGTCTCTGAAAACGTAGCCGGCGAACGCTCCTCGTCTTACCCAGCTGTTGCCGAGGCACGGGCCTCCCGGAGCGCCAGCTCCGCCGGCCCGCGGTCGTAGCGCACACTGACCACCGGACACTCGGCCTCGCGCACCACGCGCTGAGCGGTGCTACCCAGCGCCACCGTCGACAGCTCGCCGAACCCCCGAGCGCCGATCACCACCAGATCGCTGCGCTCGGCGGCGGCTCGGCCCAAGATCTCTTGCCACGGCGCACCGTGGAGCACCTTGGTGCCGAGCTCACAGTCCTCGCCGCCAACGTCGCGGACCAGGGTCTCGAGCTCGCCGAGCACCGCGCCTTCGATCTCGGGGAAGCGAGACAGCAGTTCGTCGCCGTGACCCGACTCGTAAAACCGCGGCATCTCGTTGTGGGGAACCACGTGACAGACCTCGAGGCGAGCGTGGTAAACCGCGGCCAAACTGCGAGCGAACGCGAGGATGTCGCGCGAATGGGGCGAAAGATCGACCGCCGCGAGGATTCGCCCCGGGCGACGCGGCTGAGCTTCATCGTCGGCGCGGAATGTCCACACCGGACAACCGGCGTCGCGCAAGACCTCCTCGGCGACGCTGCCGAGCAGGAGCCGGCGTACCCCGCGCCAGCCGTGGGTGCCAATCGCGATGACGTCGATGCCGTGCTCACGGGCGTAGCGGGTGATCGCCGGGGCCACCGCTCCCGAATGCGAAACCTCGGCATGGACACGATCTGAAAGCTCCACCTCGTCGCGCAAACGCTCGAGCCGGCGCAGAGCATCCTCATGGACCTGCCGATAGAGCGGCCCGACATCCGAGGTGACGTGGAACAACGGGTACATCGGTGTGATGTCGGGGAGCAAGGCGACGTGCAGCAGATGCAGCTCGGCGCCGAACTGACGCGCGAGATCGATGCCCCGGGCCATCGCCGGCGAAGCCGCCGGCGAAAAGTCGGTGGGAACCAGCACCTTGCGAATCGCAATCATCCGGGTGACCCTTTGAGGGTGAGCACCGGGCATCCGGCCAGCCGCACCACCCGTTCAGCCACGCTGCCGAGCAAGAGATGGGCGACTCCGCCGAGACCGCGGCTGCCGATCACGATCAAGCTGCAGCGGTCTCGCTCGGCGACCTCGGCGATGGTCTGGGCCGGTGCGCCGATCGCGATTCGGGTCGTCACCTCGAGCCCCTGCCCAATCGCGGCCGCCTGCGCATCGAGTCGGGGCTTCAGCACCTCGCGGAGCTCCTCGACATCGGGACCGAGGTCAACGAAGGCGTCGTAGGAGGCCGGGTGGATCGGTCGCTGGAGCACGTGCAACAGCTCGAGCTGGGCGTCCAGCCGACGAGCGATATCCGCCGCCTCGGCGGCGGCCGCCTCAGCGCTTGCCGAGAAGTCGACCGGCGCGAGGACTTTGAGCGGGCGGGCCACCGCGGTGGCATCGAATGACGGGTGGATGGTGAGCACCGCGCACGCGGCGTGCTGGACGACCTCTTCGGTGACGCTGCCGAGCAGCAACCGGCGCACTCCACGCCGGCCGTGGGTTGCCATCACGATCAGGTCGATCTGCTGCTCGCGGGCGTAGTCGAGAATCAGCGGCGCCGCCGCGGTGCCTCGTCGCTCCGCCTTCTCGATCTCGACCTCGGGCGTCTCGAGTCCCTCGGCAAGCCGGTCGAACAGCTCCATCGCCTTGCCGGCCATCGCCTCCTGGATGCCAGCGATGTCGGGAAATGTCGACTCGCCCTCGAGCGGTCCGAAGTCGTGAAGCACCACGGCGTGCAACAGGTGGAGCTTAGCGCCGGTGGCCTTCGCGATCTTCGCCGCCGGTCCGAGCGCGACCGCGGCCGACTCCGAGAAGTCGATCGGCACCAGGATTCGCTTGATCTGTCTCATGGTTCCCCTCCTTGGCTCGTGGCTCCGCGGACCACCAGCACCGGGCAAGGGGCGCGCCGGAGCACCCGATCGGCGGTGCTGCCGATCAGCATCTTGCCCAGGGTTCCGTAGCCATGCGAGCCCACCACCACCAGATCGGCACCG
>JAQBHE010000459.1:0-2715 GCA_032128015.1 Holophagae bacterium | reverse complement strand
CTGGCCGCGAGCGAGGCGGACCAGGCTCTCCAGCGTGCGGAGCTTCCGATCCTTGGCGGCAAAGAGTCGGGCCGCGAAAAGCGCCGAAGCGGCGTGGGCCGAGAGCAGATCGAGGAGATCGCGGTCGTCCGGCCGGAGGCTCGGTTTGTGGTCGAGAAGCTTGAGCACCACCAACGCCCCCACCACCTCGTCCTGAATCTTGAGCGGCACCGCGGTGATCGCATCCGAGCCCGCAAAAGGCCCCAGGCCGAGCACTCCTTCGGTGAGCGTTCGATCGGCGAGCGGGTCGCCCCCGGCATAGGCCGCGCCGGCATACAGCGGGTCGGTCTCGAGTGTCACACCCTGAGCGTGCACGATCTCGTGATCGTCGGCCCCTTCCTTCCGCAACAGCAAGACGAATCGCTCCGCGCCGAGCAGGTTGACCGCGATGTCGGCGATCGCGGTCTCTACCTGGTGTGGATCGAGATGGGCGTGAAGCTGGTAGCTCGCAACATAGAGGCTCATCAAACGGTCGAGCTGGTGCTCGGTCTCGACCAGGCGGCTCGACAGCTCATAGGAATCCAGACGCGCCGCCGAAAGTTGCCCCTCGAGATCAGCCTCCGGGGTCGGAGTTTCGGCGTGGGCGGCGCTGGCCAGCGTCGCCGAAAGCGTGCCGACCAGCTCGCCGGCACGCGCCAGCGCGTCGCGGAGTTGGGCGACCAGCTCGCCGTGGTCGCGGCTCGCCTGGTCGGTCATCTGGAGGTGGGCTCCGGCACGGCGGCGATCGCCGAGCGCAGCTGTTCGGCCTGGAAAGGCTTGGTCAGGTAGGCGACCGCACCGCTGGCGAGTCCACGCGCCGCGTCTTCCTGGCGACCCTCGGTGGTGACCACGATGACCGGTGGACAGCCGGGAAGATTCCGCTCGCCGAGCGCCGCAAGCACTTCGAAGCCGCTCTTGCGCGGCATGTTGATATCCAGCAAGACCAGATCAATGTCGCCGTGTTCGGACAGCCGCTCGAGCGCCTCCTCGCCGTCACGGGCGCCGACCAACGACACTCCGCGCAGGAACAGCGAATACATCTTGTGCATCAACTCGGAGTCGTCGACGACTAGGACTTTGGTCGGTTTCAATGGCTTCTCGAGTAACCGAAAGAGCGCCCGGCCAGCATAGAACATGCGCCTGGAGCGAGCAATCTGCCAGCAGGGTCGATCCGCTCCCACCACCGCTTCCGGAACCGGCGCGGCCTTGCGCGATGGCCCCCAACTGCGCCACGATCACCGCGAACCTACGCAAAGGAGAGTCGGACCTTGGTATCTGGAGCGGACGAACCCGTCGCAGGAACGGCCGCACGAGATTTTTTTCGTCGGCTGGTGACTCCCTGGCTGGCGCTCCTCGTGGTCTGGGCCGGCGGCGGCTGGTTGGTCGGCGGTGCAGCGAGGGAAGCGGCGTTGCCGTGGGTCTCGATCCTCTTTCATCTGATCGCCGCGGTGACCGCCGTCGGCCCCTTGATCGCGCCTTTGTTCTCGCGCTCCGCCCACCACCGAGTGTCGACGAAGCCGGGGGCGACAGCGTTGACCCGAATGCTCGGCGCGAGAGCGCGCGCGAGGGTCACCGTCATGTTGTTGATCGCCGCCTTCGACGCGCAGTAAGGAATAGAGCTCCCGGTGGCATAGACGCCGGCTACGCTCGAGAGATTTACGATCGCGCCGCCCCCATCCTTGCGCAGCGCCGGCACCGCTGCACGAGTGCAGACGAATGTTCCCCACACGTTGGTGCCGAATATGAACTCCCAATCTTCCGCGGTCACCTTCTCGAGATCGACATGATCGATGAAGCGCGTGACCCCCGCGTTGTTGACGAGCACGTCCAAGCGCCCGAAGGCTCGCACCGCTTTCTCGGCCATGGCGCGGGCTTCGTCGTCTCGACGGACGTCCGCCTTGACACAGATTGCGCGCACGCCGAGCTTCTCCACCTCGCCGGCCGCTTCCTCGGCCTCGGCGGCCGAGCGCGAATAGTTGATCGCCACCGAAGCGCCCCGCCGAGCCAAGTCGAGGGCCACCGCCCGCCCTACCCCGACGCCACCTCCGGTCACGATCGCCGCTTTTCCTCGTAACTCCATAGACGGGAATACCTAGACGGGAAACGGCATGGATACCATGTCGCTGCGCACGGCCGATTTTGCGCCCCTGGTGTGCGCAGCCAGCTATGCTTGACTATCGGCATTCTGCGAGAGCGCCGGGCGACGAGTCGCCCGGCGCCTGCAGTCGCCGATTCGAATGACCAAGCCGATCACCGAAACGATTCGAAAGTCGTTCGAAGCGAGCGCCGAGCTGCTCCGCAGCGGTCGCTGGGCGTTTGAGCTCGCATGGCGCTCGCACCGCTTCCTCCTTGCCGGCCGGCTGGCCTGCGCGCTGCTGGTCGGTCTCGTGCCGGCCGCCTTCGCCATGATGATCCGCGGGCTCGTCAACGCGGTCGTCGTCGCGACCACGCAGGCCGAGCCCGACCTCTCCAGCGTGCTGCCCTGGCTCATCGCCGGACTCGCCATCACGGTGAGCGACGTCGTCAGCCGGATGTTCGATCGCTATGCCGCGGCGCGGTTCGAGGACGACTTCGACCTCGACGTCACGTCGAGCATCATGGAGCACGCCGATCGGCTCGACATCGGCTATTTCGAGGGTGCGCAATTCCAAGACACGCTCGAGCGCGCGCGACAGAACACGACATTTCACCTCGTCG
>JAQBHE010000458.1:0-6166 GCA_032128015.1 Holophagae bacterium | reverse complement strand
ACCGAGATCGCGGTCGATCCGGCGTCGCGACTGTTCGCCGGCCTGGGCGCCGCGCAGACCGTGTGGATGAGTCACGGCGACCGGGTGGTGCGTCTGCCGCCGGGCTTCCGCGAGTGTGGGACCGCCGGCTCGACGATCGTGGCGCTCGAGGATGCCGCCAACAAGATCTACGGTATCCAATTTCACCCCGAAGTGACCCACACCGTGGCCGGCGCCGAGCTACTGCGCAACTTCTTGTTCGGCGTCTGTGGCGCCGCTGGCGAGTGGCTGATGGCGTCCTATCTCGACGAGGCGATCGCGACGGTGCGCGAGCAGGTCGGCGATAGCCGGGTGATCTGTGCTCTCTCCGGCGGGGTCGACTCGGCGGTGGTGGCGAGCCTGGTGGATCGCGCGGTCGGCGGTCAGCTCACCGCGGTGTTTGTCGACAACGGCGTGCTCCGCCGAGACGAGCGCCAGCAGGTCGAGCACAGCCTGCGCGACGGTCTGGGTCTGCCGGTCGTGATCGTCGACGCCCGTCGACGATTCCTCGACCAACTCGTGGGGATCGTCGACCCCGAAGCCAAGCGCAAGACCATTGGCCGGGTGTTCATCGAGGTGTTTCGCGAACAGGCGCGGTTGCTCGACGGCGTCGAGTTCCTGGCCCAGGGCACTCTGTACCCCGACGTCATCGAGTCGGTGGCGGTGCGCGGCCCGTCGGCGACCATCAAGACCCACCACAACGTCGGCGGATTGCCCGCGGAGCTCGGTTTCGAGCTGGTCGAGCCGTTGCGCCACCTGTTCAAGGACGAGGTGCGGCAGCTCGGTCGCGAGCTCGGTCTGCCCGAGCAGCTGATCCAACGCCATCCGTTCCCGGGACCGGGTCTGGCGGTTCGCGTCCTCGGCGAGGTCACCGCCGAGCGGGTGCGCACGGTGCAAGAGGCGGACGCGATTTTTCTCCACGAGCTGCGCGAGGCTGGCTACTACGACAAAGTGAGCCAAGCGCTCTGTGTGTTGCTTCCGGTTCACAGCGTCGGGGTGATGGGCGACCACCGCACCTACGACGAGGTGGTGGCGCTGCGCGCGGTCGACACCCACGACTTCATGACCGCCGACTGGAGTCCGTTGCCCCACGAGCTGCTAGGCCGGGTGGCGAGTCGGATCGTCAACGAAGTCGCCGGCGTCAACCGTGTGGTCTACGACATCACCAGCAAGCCGCCCGGAACCATCGAGTGGGAGTAGCCCCCCGGGCGCCGCGCGCCGGCCCCCGGCCCCCCCGCGCCTGAAGCCGGGCCGGGCTGGAAGCACGCCAGGCGATCAGGACTCGGCACTAGCGCCAGGCGCGGTCACGGGCGCCGGCGCGGCCGGCTCGGGCACCGGAGCCGCTGGCGGAGGCGGGGTCGGAGGTGGAGGTGTCGGGGTACGCAGAGCCATGGCGGTGATCCGTTCGGGGTTCTTGCGCAGTTGCCGGGCTAAGCGGCGCCCGAGCTCGGCCTGAACCGATTGCCGCCGCGCCGGGTCGGCGAGAGGGAGCCAGCCGCCCGCGATCCTGCCGTGCCCTCCGCCGCGGCCGCGACGTCCGAGCAGACGGTGCATCACCCCGGCGGCGTCGGCGCGCGGGTTGGTGGTGCGAATCGAGCAATACAGGCGTTCGTCGTGGACGCCGGTGCACAACGCCCAGGTTTTGCCTTCGAGCCGCAAGAGCAGATCGGCGATCTCAGGCACGATGTCCGGTTGGTCGATGTCGCGCAGGTGACTGATCACCAGCGAATCGACCCCCTCGAGTCCTTCGAGGGCGTCGTGGAGGATGCGGAAGTAGCTGAGCGGCAGGCGCGGATTCTGGATCCGGCCGAGTAGCCGCCGATCGGCGTGAGCGAGGTAGTGCTCGTAGACCTCGCGGTCAGCCGCCGGCAGCTCGCGGCTGAAGAACAGGGTCTCGGACTGCAAGGCGTAGGCGACGGCGGTGGCTTCCCGATGGGTGACCGGGACCTCCGCCGCCAGCAGATACTCGGCGACGATGGTCGCGGTGGCGCCGTACCGGGTGCGGACGTCGGCGATGGGCGACTCGAGGGTCCTCGGCCGCAGCGGATGATGGTCGATCACGAGGTCGGGGACGACCCCCGGTGGTAGCTGAGAGTTGCCGGTCCACGGTTGGCAATCCACCAGCGCGTAGTGCCGATAGTGCCGGTGGTTGATGTGGCGAATTCGGCTCAGCTCGAGCTTGAGCGAGCGCACCATCTCCCGGTTCTCGGCGCGACCGATCAGGCCACCGTAGGCAATCGTCACCCGCTGCTGGAACCGTTGACGCAGCAGCTTGGTCAGGATCACCGCCGACGCCAGGGCGTCGGGATCGGGGTTGTCGTGGGGACAGACCAGCCAGCGACCGCGGACCGGCGCGCCGGCGATCAGGCGCTCGAGCTCGGCCAGGCGCTCGCGGGTGGCCTCCGAGATCACCGGGGGAGGTGCTCTCGGTTGGCGGCGAGGGCAGGTCTCGACGGTCGGCGGTGGTGGTGCATCGGTGGTCGATTGTATCGGCCGAGTCCCGAGCCGATGTATCGGCCGAGCTGCGAGCCGATGTACGATCGGCACACCGCTCCGGTGCGCAGTCGCCGAGCGACCCTCGCCTCGCCGCCCACCCCCGACCCGATGATCCCCGAGCTCTTTCACGTTGGCCCGTTCTCGGTGAGCCCGTTTGGGCTGATGCTGGTCGCCGCCTTTCTCGGTGGCTACGCCCAGCTGCGCTGGGGGATGAAACGGATCGGCGTCGGCAGTGACGACGACAGCAACGCGATCTTGGTGGCGGCGGCCATCGGCGGTCTCTTGGGCGGCAAGCTGTACTACGCCGCGCTCTACTCTGACTGGCACTTGATCTACAACCGGGCCGGGATCGTCTTCTACGGCAGCCTGATCGGTGGCGCCCTCGCGGTCACCTGGGTGATTCGCAGGCGCCGGCTGCCGTTCGCGCGCTGCGCCGACGCGGCGGCGCCGAGCATTGCGATCGGCTACGCCATCGGCCGGGTCGGCTGCCTGCTGGTTGGCGACGACTACGGCCTGCCGACCAACCTGCCGTGGGGCATGACGTTTCCCGAGGGACCGATTCCGACCAGGGTCGGAGCCCTAGAAAGCAACTTCGGCCTGGAATTCGATCCTTCGCTCGACCCGAGCGCGCTGGTGGCGGTGCACCCGACCCAGCTCTACGAGACCTTGATCGCGCTCGCGATCTGGCTGTTCGGCCGGCGCCTGATCCAGCGCGGAGCCGGCGTCGGCACCACCGCCCTGTCGGTATTGGCGCTGCTCGCCGGCGAGCGCTTCGCCATCGAGTTCCTGCGTGCCAAGGACGATCGGTGGTTCGGTGCGCTGACGCTGGCTCAGGTGATCAGCCTGGGATTGCTGTTGCTGCTCCTAGCGATTGCCGTCGCGCGCCGCGTCTCGGCGCGCCGCCGTCCGGGCTCGCGTGGCGCGGCGGCGGCCTGAGGCATGGTCCGGCGGCCCCGCCTGTTGACCATCGGCGGCTCGGATTCCGGGGGCGGGGCGGGAATCCAGGCCGACCTCAAGACGTTCGCGGCGTTCGGTGGTTACGGCATGTCCGCCATCACCGCCGTGACCGCCCAGAACACCGAGCGGATCTGGTCGATGGCAGAGGTGCCGGTCCAGGTCGTTGCCGATCAGATCGACGCGGTGTTCGACGACCTCGGGGTCGACGCGCTCAAAACCGGTATGCTGGTGAGTGCTGAGATTGTCGCGGTGGTCGCCGAGCGCCTGGCGGCTCGCCCCCCGACTCCCATGGTTCTGGATCCGGTGATGATCGCAAAGAGCGGAGACCGGCTCTTGACCGACGATGCGGTTGCGCTGCTGTGTGAGCGTCTGCTGCCGCGCGCGACGGTGGTGACTCCCAACCTGCCGGAGGCCGAGCGCCTGACCGGGATGCCGGTTGGAACGGAGCCGCAGCGGGTGCGCGCGGCGCGCGAGTTGGTGCGGGCCGGTGCTTCGGCAGCGCTCATCAAGGGCGGGCACGGTCGCGACGGGCAGGGTGTCGACGGGCAGGGTAGCGACGGGCAGGATGGCGACGATCCCGTGGTCGACCTGTTGTACGACGGCGAGCGAGTACACCGTTGGGCACGACCACGGGTCACGACCCGTAGCGACCACGGCACTGGCTGTACCCTGGCGGCGGCGATTGCTGCAGGCCTCGGCGCCGGCCGCGAGCTCGCGGTGGCGGTCGAGCAGGCCGGCGACTATCTCCACGGCGCCCTCCGCCACGGCCTGTCGCTCGGCCGAGGTCGGGGTCCGGTCGATCACTTCTACCGCCGACCGTGACCGGTCGCGAGGAACGCCCGATGCACTACTGCCCGCGTCCACTTGCAATCGCCATCGTCCCCGCCTTGGCTGCAGTCGCGGCCGGCCTGTGGGCACAGCCGCCGGTGTCGACGAATCCGCCGATGTTCAGCGAGGTGGTCGATGTTCGGGTGGTCAACCTCGAAGTCGTGGTCACCGACAAGAAGGGCAACCGGGTCACCGGGTTGCTGCCGCAGGACTTCGAGCTGCGAGTCGACGATCGAGTGGTGCCGATTGGCTACTTCAGCGAGGTCCGCGATCGTGCGTCCGCCGCTCGAGCGAGCGAGGGCGCGGTGCCGGCGCTCGCCGCCGAGGGCCCGCTTCGCACATCGTTTCTGGTGTTTGTCGACGAGTTCTTTTCGCTGACCCAAGATCGTGACCGGGTGCTCGAGAGGCTGCGCTTGCAGCTCGATCGGCTCGGACCAGAGGACCGCATGGCGATCGTCCGCTACGACGGTCACGACCTCGAGATGCTGACCAGCTGGACCGGCGAGCGCGAGCGCCTGGACGCCGCGCTGCGCACCGCGCAGGGGCGTCCGAGCATGGGCTTGCAGCGCTCGAGCGAGCTGCAGCAGCAGCGCCCGGGGGTGCGCGACAGCTCCCTCGATGGAAGCCTCGGCCCCAGCGGCCAGCTCGGGATCGAAGAGCGGTACTTCGTCGGGCGGCTCACCGAGCAGGTGGAGAGGGTCGTGGCCGCGGCGGCCGCCACCCTGCGCGGGTTCGCCGCGCCTCCCGGACGCAAGGTGATGTTGCTGCTCGCCGGCGGCTGGCCGTATGACCCCGCGGAGTATGTCCTCGACGATCCAACCCGACCGATCACCGACACTTCGGTGCGTCGCGGGCCTGATCTGTTGTCGCGACTCACCGACACCGCGAACCTGCTCGGCTATACCCTGTTTCCGGTCGACGTCCCGGGGATGCAGGCGAGGTCAAGCGACGCCGAGTCAAACCGGGTCGATGGCGAGATCGAGTCATTGACCTCGCGCAGTTTCGTCCGCGAGAACGATCTTCAGGCGACTCTCTACCACCTGGCGAAGAGCACCGGCGGTGTGGCTCTGATCAACCGGCGACGTGACGAGGTGCTGGCGGCGGTTCTCGATGACACCCAGTCGTTCTACTGGCTCGGTTTCGACCCCGAGCGTCTTCGCGACGACCAACGGCATCGAGTGCGGGTGCGGGTGCTGCGGCCCGGTCTCGAAGCGCGCACCCGCCAGGACTACTTCGACTTCTCGCGCCAGCGCGAGGTGACGATGATGGTGGAGAGCGCACTCCAGTTCGGCGCCCCGCCCAGCGCCGAGCCACTGGCGGTTCGGCTCGGTCGCGGCGAGCGCTCGGGAGCGCGGTCGATGACCGTGCCGGTGTCGGTGGGCATTCCCGCCGACGCCATCACCCTGCTTCCCGGTCCCGGCGGGTTTTCGGTGCAGGTGGAGCTGCGGATCGCGGTTCTCGACAAGGACGGGGCGACCGCCGATACGCCGGTGATCCCGCTCTCGTTCACCCTCGCCGAGCGCCCGGCACCGGGCACGATCCTGCGCTATGACACCGCGCTGAAGATGCGGCGCAAGGCCCACGACCTGGTGGTGGCGGTGTACGACATACCGTCTGGGGCCATCCTGTCGAGCGCCCTCGAAGTAGCGCCGTGAGCCGTCGCGCCACCAGCCCTCATATAATCGGCAGCGAGTCGGCGGAGCCATGAAGATGAACCAACACCTCGGCGGGACTGCGATTGCCGCGCTGGCCGTCGCAGGGATCGTCGCGCTGATGTTTGCCGCCGGCGTCGCGGCCCAGGAGCCGACGCCAGCGGCGCCCGAGGCGCCAGCGGCGCCCGAGGCGCCAACGCCGACGCCGTCGGTGG
>JAQBHE010000457.1:0-4001 GCA_032128015.1 Holophagae bacterium | reverse complement strand
AGCCGCAGACGGCCGGTTGGCAGGTCGAAGTCGCAGAGGCAGCGCTCACGGGAGACTCGGGCGTGCTCGAGACCCGGTACCTTCGCGGCGGCGTTCCGGCGACCGATCCGATCCGGGTCCATCGCTACCGGGTCCACCGTGTCGCCGAACCCTCGTTCGCCACCCTGCTCTACCTCCCCGGGACCAACATGAACGGCGCCGCCGCGGTGCTCGACGAGCGTCACAATTTGTGGCTCTATCTCGCGCGCCGCGGGGTCGATGTGTTCACGCTCGACTACCGCAGCCACTTCGTGGGCAACGACGTGCTCGCCGACTCGGCGGTCCTGGCTGGCTGGGGGCTCCCAGAGTACGTGGCTGACGCGAGTGCCGCGGCCGAGCTCGCCCTGGCCGAAGGCGGACGCTCGACGCTGTTCGTTGCCGGCTTCAGCCGCGGGGTCACCCTCGCCTACGGTCTCGCGGCGACCTTCCCGGAAACGAAGCTCGCCGGGCTGATCGTCCTCGACGGATCGTTCAAGTCGCACGACCGCAAGGCCGCCTTCGACCTCGAGGGCGCGATCGCTGCGCTGCGCAAGAGTGGCAAGTTCGCGAGCGACGTCTCGGGCAACCTGGGGTGGCAGCAGCGTGACCGCTTGATGAGCGCTGCCGCGACGAACCCAGAGGCGCCGGCGATCGATTCCGACCAGCCATCGGTGGGCGCCCAGGTCGCCGACATCCTCTACCGCGCCTGGGGCAATGGTGGACTCACGGATCCGATCGGCGGGGTGTCGCGGGTGGACGTCCTGGCGAGACTGCTGGCCGGGTACGACCGTTACTACCCGACCATCCAGACGCCGCAGGGGGCCTCGATCGCCGACTACGACGACGATCCGGCTACCGGCCTCGACGACCGCTGGGGCGAGCAGCGCACTCCGATCCTCTACTTCGGCGCCACCGGACTGGGACCGCGCTGGATCCTCGACGGCATCTACTCGGCGGCGCACAGCGGCACTTCCGATATCGAGCTCCACGTCCTCGAAGGCTACGGCCATCTCGACGTGCTGGTCGGCGAGCGCGCCGCCGACGAGGTCTTCGCACCGCTGGTCGCCTGGGTCCGAGCCCGAGCTGTCGGCACCCGCCCGTGACCTCCGAAGCAGCCGCCAACCCCGCGTTGGTAGCCAGCGCGAGCGCACTCGACCAAGAACCTGTACGCGGCGTACGGCGGGCGCGCTTCTACGCCATTGTCGCCCTTTCCGGCGCGGTGGTGATGGCGCTCGAGATCCTGTCGATCCGCATCTTGTCGCCAACCTACGGCAACAGCGTCGAGGTCTGGGGCTCGATCATCAGCGTCTTTCTCGCCGCGCTCGCCGGTGGCTACACCCTCGGCGGACGTCTCGCCGACCGCTATCCCTCGTTGGCAGCACTCGGCTGGCTGCTGCTCGCCGCTGGCGCGGCCCAGACAGTGCTGCTGATGGGAGCGCTGCCGCTCACCGCCGCGATCGGTCGCGCCACCGGCTCCTCCGCGGTCGGACCGCTGCTCGCCGCCGCGGTGCTGTTCGGACCGACCACGGTTGCGCTGGCGACGGTGTCGCCATTCGCGGTCCGGCTCTCGGCGCGCGACCTCGATCGTCTCGGCGGCGTCGCCGGCCGGCTCTACGCGCTCTCGACGGCGGGCAGTCTGGTGGGCACTCTCGGCTGCACGTTCGTGCTGATCCCGTTCGTCGACCTCGCCACCATCCTCTCGACGCTGCTTACCCTCACCGCGCTGTGCGCCGCCACCGCCTTTGTCGGCGAAAGACGGCGCGGCGCTCGCGGACTCCTGCTCGCGGCGCTGCTCGTGGTGTTCGCAATGGCGTCACCTTCGATCACCGCTCGGCCCGACCGCAGCCTGCTGGCGCGCCAGCTGACCCCGTACCAGACCCTGGAGCTGCGCGATCGAGCCGGGCGGCGAACGCTATTCAGCGACGGTCAGCTGCACTCGTCGATCGAAGTCTCCTCGGGCTTGCCGGCGCTCCATTACGTGCGCCAGTCGACCGCGGCACTGTTGTTCGGCGAGCCACGCGAGGCGCTGATTCTCGGTCTCGGAGGCGGCACCCTCGCCGGCTACTTGCGACGGGCGCTGCCCGAGCTCGCGATCGACCACGTCGAGGTCGACCCGGCGGTGCTGGCAATCGCCGAGAGGTTCTTCGGCTTCGCGCCGGGACCGCGCGACCGCGTCCACCTCCGAGACGCCCGGGTGTTCCTCGAAGAGTCCACCGCCAAGTGGGACCTGATCGTCTGCGACACCTATGTCGGCCTGGCGATCCCGTTCCACCTGACCACCAGCGAGTTCTTCCGCCTCACCCGCGATCGTCTGCGTCCCGGCGGCGTGCTCTTGGTCAACGTCGCTGGCTCGCTTTCGCGGTCGTTCCCACGCGCGATTCTGGCCACCGTTTTGCAGGCCTACGCCCAGGTCTACGCTTTCCGCGTGCCGCTGTCGGAGAACACCCTGGTGGTCGCTACAGCGGCCGCCGAGGCCGTTTCGGACGACGAGCTGCGGCGACGCGCCAGCGCGCTCGATGACCGCTTCGACTACGACCCGTCGTTCTCCCGGGTGTTCGCCTTTCGGGTCGACCCACTGCCCGAGGTGGCGCTTCAAGAGGCTCTGGTCGACGAGTTCGCGCCGGTCGATCGACTGCTCCACCTCGACCGTCGTCACGACCGCAAGTCGACCGCGCGTCCCTGATCCGACTTCCAGGATCCCCCACGGCGGGACTGTTCACCTTCACGCCGCCAATTCGTCGCGCACCCTCTTCAGCAGCGCGAGCGTAGCGCGGACACCGTCCAGCTCCGACCCACGTCCCTCGAACTCGATGCCCACCCAGTTGTGGTACCCAGCATCGACGACGATCTTCATCATCCGCTTGAAGTCGGTGGCGGTCTCGTTGCCGTCTTTGTCGAACTCGTACGACTTGGCCGACACTCCCTTCGCCCAAGGCATCATCTCGGTCACGCCTTGGTAGCGGTCGTACCACTCGCCGTCGCGCAGCCGGAAGTTGCCGAAGTCGGGAAGGGTACCGACCCGTGGATGGGCGGCGCGCTTCATCACTCCGGCGAGCCAAGCGCCGTTGCTCGACCAGCCGCCGTGGTTCTCGACCAGGACGTTGAGTCCGAGCGGGTCGGCGAGCTCAGCAAGCCGACGCAGGCCGTCGGCAGCGGTGGCCTGGAGCTCTTCGAAACTGCCGGTGCTGGCGGTGTTGACGCGGATCGCATGGCAGCCGAGAAACGCCGCCGCCTCGAGCCACTTCTTGTGGTTCTCGATCGCTCGGGTTCGCGCTGCGGCGTCGGGATCGTCCAGGTTGCCCTCGTCGTCACACATGATCAAGACACTGGTCACGCCTTCGCCGTCGCAGCGACGCCGAAGATCGCCAATGTAGGCCTGGTCGCGGGCGCGATCGAAGAAGAAAGTGTTGACATATTCGACGCCGTCGATGCCGAGCGAGCGCGCGGTCTTGGGAAAGTCGAGCGGGTCGAGATCGCCTTGGAGCATCGCCCGCGGTTCGGTACGCAGCGTCGTCGCGATCTTCTCCCAGCTTTGCTCGATCGCGCGGCCGAAGTGACTGCGGTTGAACGACCACTGCGCGAGCGAGATTCGAAACAGCGGGTCGACGGCCTTCGCCGTCGCAGCTGCCTCGGCGGCGCCGACGCCGGCGCTGCTCCCGGAGGCTCCGGCGAGCGCGACACCCGCAAGGCCCGCTGAGCCGGCGAGGAACGTTCGGCGATCCAGCATTCGATCCATGACAGAACCTCCTTCCGTCGCCGCCCAGCCGCTCACAAACGGTAGACGCGCGTCGCGGTGCCCGAGAACATCGCGGTCCTCTCATCGGCCGTGAAACCGGCGGCGATCTTCTTGAGTCCGTTCCACAACACCGGGTACGAGATCGAGCGCTTGTCGACCGGGAAGTTGCTCTCGAACATGCAGCGCTGCGGACCGAAGCACTCGATGGTGTGCAGATAGTAGCGGCGCTGGGCCGCGACCAGCTCGT